>JABJJH010000537.1 GCA_018660965.1 Rhodospirillaceae bacterium
CAAACGTTGTTGATTGTTGATGACGATGCGCCGTTGCGCAATCGTCTGGCGCGCGCGATGGAAAGCAGGGGGTTTGTCGTCACCACGGCGGCGAGCGTGGCGGAAGGCCTTGAGGCGGCGAATGATGCGCCGCCTGCTTATGCGGTTGTCGATTTGCGTCTGGAAGACGGCAATGGGCTGGAGGTGGTTGAAGCCTTGCGCCACGCGCGTTCGGATATCCGCATTGTCATGCTTACGGGCTATGGCAATATCGCGGCCGCCGTCGTTGCGGTTAAATCGGGCGCTATCGATTTTCTGTCGAAACCGGCTGACGCCGATCAAATCGCCGCCGCCTTGATTGAAAAAGATGGACCCTTGCCACCGCCGCCGCAAGAACCCATGTCCGCCGACCGTGTACGCTGGGAACACATCCAGCGGGTGTTCGAACAATGCGGGCGTAATGTGTCGGAAACAGCGCGGCGTTTAAAAATGCACCGCCGGACCTTGCAGCGAATTCTCAACAAACACGCGCCGCGAAACTGACGGGTGCGCCTTATCGCGCAGTGGTGCGACGGCGGCGCTGGGGCCGGGGGATTGGCGCTTCGTTCCGCGAATCGTGCAACACTTTATCGATGTAACGGCCTTGATACAGCGATACCCCGAGTTCCTGCCCGACCCGAATGGACGACGGCGTGTCGCAGCGGGACAAAATAATGCGGGACCGACCAAGTTCGTTGATTTGCGTCCGGATGAGTTCGCGCCGTTCCGCGCTCGCCGCTTCGCCGATCTCCGGCGCCCAGAACAGTTTGACGAGATCGAGTCCAAGTCGTTTCCGGTCAATGAATTCAAACAGGGAAACGCTGATGCCGTCGAGGCAAACGCGATATCCTTTTTCGCGAAGGAAATCGCGGGCGAACATAAAGGCGTTAAAGTCGGAGAAGACATCGGCGGGCTGTAATTCGATGACGATTGTGCCGCGGCTTCCCGTCCGTAAGGAAGAGTCGAATACGAGGAAATCCGGCGACATAATGGTGGATATATTCAAGTTGATGCTGATGGAGGAAAAAAGTTCACTGTCATCGGCTTTGGCGAGGTGTTTCAACATGCGCGCGTCCAACGTTTGCGTCAGATGCTGGAACAGCCACCTGTTACCGGTCAGATTGACCTCGGGTAACACCGTGCTGGCCAAATCCATGATGGAGACATAGAGCTCCTTAAACACAGCTTGTGGCGGGTTTTCGCCAACGACGGCGCAAATGGGCTGGCGGCGGATGACGCTGGATAGGTCGGAACGCGCCAGGAATTCTTCCAGTTTGCCCAATTGTTCCGGGCTCATGGGTTGGCGGGTGTCCGCCTTGATCTGGCCGGCTTCCTGCGCCATTGCGGCAAGGCGCTTTTCCCGTTTCAGCTCCGCGTCGTTAAGTTTCTCGGCAAGATTGAGAAATTCGGGGTATTGCTGTTCGATATCGTACCATGTGCAAAACGGGTCCACTTTCTGTTCGGCGGTCGCCTGCGTCAGCGGATCCTCGCTGAACAAAAACCGAAGTTTCGTGACGGCGTCGTCGATATCCTTGATTTTTGCGGATTTGCAGATAAAGACCAGATCGCTGTTGCCGAGGGAGAAAATCTGACCGTCGAACTGGGTAACCAGATCCTCGAATGTGTTTACGGCGACGCGGATATGCTGTTCGCGCCGGTTTTGTGGCTTCAATCGGGACAAATGTATATGGACGGCGCGGCGTTCGTCACGATGCCGGTTGAGTCGTTGAGTGTAATCAAGCAGAAGATACGCCTGACTCGAGATGCCGTCTTCTTGTTTCATTGCCGAGACCAATTATTTCGAAACGATTTACAGTATTTAAACCCGGTAATTATGGGCCTAAAGTCATCACAAATAGTTAACATAATCAAAGAAAGAACGGAAATTAAATAAAGAATCGGGCGCAGGCTTTAGTCACGCCTACTCTTGCGGGAGATTGACCGCACGGCCTCAATCGCCTGCCGCGCCCCGGCGCGCAATGAAGAAGTCGCGCAACAGCGCCGCCGCGTCTGTTTCTTGTACGCCGCCATAGATTTCGGGCGCGTGATGGCATGTCGGTTGTTGGAACACTCTTGGACCATGTTCGACACCGCCGCCCTTGGGATCGTAAGCGCCGAAATAAACCCGGCGTAATCGGGCGAAGGAAATCGCCGTTGCGCACATAGGACACGGTTCCAGGGTAACGTATAAATCAGCGTGCGGCAGGCGCGGCGCCCCGGCGCGTGCGGCGGCGTCGCGAATGACCAGCATTTCCGCATGGGCGCTGGGGTCGGCGCGGCCTTCAACTTCGTTTCCTGCGCGCGCCAGCACCGCGCCAGTATCGCCATCCACAAGAATAGCGCCCACGGGGACTTCACCGCGCCCGGCGGCCAGCCGGGCTTCGGCGAGCGCGAGCGACATAAAGGTTGTTTTGGGGGCCGTCTGCGACATGGGCGCACCCTGCCTATTGCGTCGCTTTCCGTCAAGAATAGCCGATGCCGGGTGTTTATTGTCCCGAGGTTGCGTATATACAGGCGAGCGGGACGGTAACGTCGAAAGAAACCGAATGGCGCGGAAATCAAAATCACCCCCATCTCCCGTTAAGGAGACGGGGGCGGCGGAAAGACCCAAGGGCGACAGAATAGCGAAGATCATGGCGCGCGCCGGGTTGTGTTCC
Source organism: Rhodospirillaceae bacterium (assembly GCA_018660965.1). Taxonomy (GTDB): domain Bacteria; phylum Pseudomonadota; class Alphaproteobacteria; order UBA8366; genus JABJJH01. Next base: position 2,676 of record JABJJH010000537.1, read on the forward strand.
CGGCGCGAGGCCGAACGGTGGGTCGAGCAAGGGCGCGTGAGCGTTAACGGGGAAACACTAACCTCACCGGCAATCAACGTCGCCGATCTGTCTTCGATCCGCGTCGATGGGGCCGCGTTGCCGGGCAATGACCCGCCGCGTTTGTGGCGTTATCACAAGCCCGTCGACGTCATGACGACCAGCCACGACCCTGAAGGCCGCCCGACGATATACGACCGGCTGCCGAAAAATTTGCCGCGCGTCATGCCGGTCGGGCGGCTGGACATCAATTCGGAAGGCTTGTTGTTGATGACCAATGACGGTCAGTTGAAACGGCATCTGGAGTTGCCGTCCACGGGGTGGCGCCGTCGATATCGCGCCCGCGTTTACGGGCGGGTCGATCCGGCGCAATTGGCGGGACTTTCGCGCGGCGTCGTCGTCGAAGGCGTGCGCTACGCCGCCATCGAAGCCGTTCTGGACAGTCAGGAGGGCGCAAACGCCTGGGTGACGCTAACCTTGCGGGAAGGCAAAAATCGCGAGGTGCGCCGCGTCCTGACGCATTTGGGATATTCGGTGAACCGCCTGATCCGCACGGCCTATGGCCCGTTCCAACTGGGGAATCTGGGGCGCGACGAAGTCGAGGAAGTCAACAGACGCGCGCTGCGGGACCAATTGGACGCTGAAACATTGACGGCGCTGGGAATGCGTGAAGAGTTGGGCCTTGCGAATCGTCGCCGGTGATCAACGCGGTGTTCGGTTGAGCGCGCCGCCGGGCCGTGTGTTGCGCCCGACCGCCGACAGGGTGCGCGAGGCGGTGTTCAACATTCTGGCGCATGGTCGATTGTCCGCATCACGTCTGTCCGGTGCTTCCGTTCTGGATGTCTTCGCGGGCACGGGCGCCTTGGGTTTGGAGGCGCTTAGTCGGGGCGCCGATCACGCCGTCTTCATCGAAAAAAGCCGGATCGCGCTCAAGGCCCTGCGTGAAAATGTCGCGCGGTGCCGTCGGGAAGATCACTCCACGATTTATGAAGGTGACGCCTTGAAACCGCCCAAACCGTCGCGCGGCGCGCCGGTGGATTTCGTCTTCATTGATCCGCCCTATCGCGACGCCTTGATGGCGCCGACGCTCGACGCCCTGGATGCGGCGGGGTGGTTTGGTCCGGCCACGATCATCATTGCGGAAAGGGCTTCGGATGAGGCGCCGCTGGAAGGGTGGGTGTGCCTGCAGACTCGGCGGTACGGCGCCGCGCGGGTCGATTTCCTGATGGCGCAATCACCGGGACTCGAACCGGTGAACCAGGGGCAGGGCGATCAATAGCATCGGCGCCAAGACCAACGCCCCAATTAAATAAGGCCAGTCGGGGCCCAGAGACACGAACACCGCCCCGCCCCATGCCGGCCCCAGTATTCGGGCAAAGCTGGCGACAGATTGCGCCGCGCCCAACGCGCCGCCTTGTAAATCGGCTGGCGCGGCGCGGCTGATCAGACTTTGCATGGCCGGGTTCTGCAGCCCGAAGCCAATCGAGATGGCGCCAAGTGGCGCCAGCACTAGCCAAACGCCGCCCGCAAAGGGTAATCCGCCCAACCCCAGCGCAATCAACGTAATCCCCGCCAGCATCAACCGGCTTTCGCCATAACGGTGTGACAATCGACCGACCAATCCACCTTGCACGATGACCATGACGACGCCAATGAACGTCATGTACCAGGCTACGTCGCGCGGTCCCAATGCGAACACCGCCTTGCACCATAGCGGAAACGTTCCCTCCAAGGCGGTGAACGCCAGAAAAACGAACAGGTAAATTAAAAACAAACGCGCGATAAGTCCGTTCGCCAGAATCCGCCATGCGGCGATTTCCCGCGATTGGGGTTCATGCCGTGTTGGCTCCTTCAAAAAAAACGCCGCCGCCAGGAAACCGGTGACGGAAAAGACGCCGGCGAGAATCGACGGCAGGGCGTAATTTGGCGAATCGCCGCCGACCGCGATGCCACCCATCGTCGGCCCGATGACAAACCCGAGGCCGATTGAGGCGCCAAGCAGCCCCATGCCCTTCGCGCGATCCGTTTCAGACGTGGAATCCGCGACGTAAGCCTGCGCGGCGGCGAGCCAGCCAGCCGCGGCTCCCGCAAGCGCCCGGCTGGCGAAGACCTCCCACAAGGATTGTGCGGCGGCGAGCCAAAGGTAGCTGAGAATCGTCGTGGCGATGCAGGTCAGCATCACCGGTTTGCGGCCGATATAGTCGGATAGCCGACCCCATAGCGGCGCGGTCAGTAACCCGGCGCCGGAAAATATCGAAAACACCAGCGGCGCGGTGTCTGCTCCGGCGCCGAAATGGGTCGCGTAGAATGGCAGCAAGGGGATGACCACCCCAAGACCGGCGATATTAAGACAGACGACAAAGTATAATGGGCGCATGCGCGGGTCGCCATTCGGGTGGATTGAAACGGTGAACAGGTCGGGTGGGGTCTGCTAACGACGGCCAAACAGTTTTTCAATATCCGCCAGCCGCAGTTCGACATAAGTGGGCCGACCATGGTTGCATTGGCCTGAATGCGGCGTTTGCTCCATTTCACGCAATATCGCATTCATTTCCGGGACATTCAAACGCCGCCCCGCGCGGACGGAACCGTGGCACGCCATGGTCCCGCATACATCTTCCAAGCGTTCCTTCAACCCGAAGGCCTCGCCGAGCGACATAACTTCGTCGGCAAGGTCCCGCACCAGCGCCTGGGCGTCGACATCGCCCAGCAACGCAGGCGTTTCGCGAACCACCACGGTTCCCGCTCCGAAGCCTTCGATCACGAGGCCCAGTTCCGCGAGCTCCGCCGCCCGGTCGAGTAATTTTTCCGCCGCCGCTTCATCAAGTTCGACGACTTCGGGTATCAACAAGGCTTGCCGGGCGACACCGGTTTTGGCCAGCGCCAGTTTCATGCGCTCATAGACCAACCGTTCATGCGCCGCGTGTTGGTCGATAACGACAACGCCGTCATTGGTTTGGGAAATGATATAGGTTTCGTGTAATTGTGCGCGCGCCGCGCCGAGCGGAAAATCAAGAACAGCGTCTTGTGTGTCCGTTGCGGTCTCCATGGTTTGGGTTGACGGCGCGGCTATGTCCGGCGACTCGAAGGGGGATTGAAAAGCGCTGGCCTGATCGGCCAAACCGCGAGACGGGAAAGGCGCCGCATTCCCGTATCCACCGCCGGAACGGCGACTGGCGGCGAGGGCGGCGCTTGAGGCCGCGTGCAGGGGTTGAAACGACCCCAGGGCGGCGGCGGCGACGCTGGTCGACGCCCGGTGGCCGGCGTCGTTCAACGCCTGCTTCAGTCCGCCGACGATCAGGCCGCGAATTAAACCGGCGTCGCGAAAGCGGACTTCGGCCTTCATGGGGTGCACATTGACGTCGACATCGGGGGGGTCAATATCGAGGAAGAGCGCGATCATGGGATGGCGGTTGCGCGCTAGAAAATCCATATAGGCGCCTCTTACCGCGCCCAACAACAACCGGTCGCGCACTGGGCGGCCATTCACGAAAAGATATTGCTGCATCGAATTCGCGCGGCTGAGCGTTGGCACAGCGGCGTACCCGGTCAACCGGACGCCTTGGCGTTCGGCGTCTATCGGCAGGGCGTTTTCGGCGAACTCACGTCCCATGATGGCGGATAGACGCTGCAGTTTCGCATCCAGCAAATCACCTTGAGCCGCACTGACGCGAAGCCTGTCACGCGGTTTGTCGGAATTGCTGTCCTGGCCGCCGTCCCGCAACGTGAATGCGATATCCGGTCGGGCCATCGCCAGTCGCCGCATAATATCGACAATCTGGTTGGTTTCCGACCGGTCCCCCTTCATGAATTTAAGGCGCGCCGGGGTGGCGTAAAAAAGGTCCCGAATTTCCACTCGCGTGCCGACGGGGGCCGCCGCCGGCGCCGCTTCGGATACGGCGCCGCCCTCGACGTTAATGGTCCAGGCGTTATCCGCGCCGGGCGGGCGCGTTGTGATTGACAGACGGCTGACGGCGCCGATGGACGGCAGCGCTTCGCCGCGAAATCCAAGTGTGCGTATATCGACCAGATCGTCGTCGCGAAGTTTCGATGTCGCGTGGCGCTGGATGGCCAGATCCAGGTCTTCGCGAGTCATGCCGACACCGTCATCGACAACGGCGATCAGGGTTTTGCCACCGTCCCGAATAGTCACTTCAATGTGGCGCGCTTCGGCGTCGATGCTGTTCTCGACCAGTTCCTTGACCGCCGAGGCGGGTCGTTCGACGACTTCGCCCGCCGCAATCCGGTTGACGGTCCCTTCCGACAGGCGGCGGATCATGCGGCCCGCCCCGAGGACAATTCTTCCATGTAACGCCGCGCCAAATGTTTGCCTTCCTCGACAGCGGGTTGGTCGAACGGATCAACGCCCAGAAGGTGGGCCGCGATGATTGTCTCCAGCATGAAATGCATCATCAGCGCGCCCATCGTACGTTCGGTTAGTTTAGCCAACACCATGATTCGGACCGGGCGACCGCGCGCCGCCAGGGTTTCCGCCGTCGCGCGCTGACAGGCGTCCAGCAAGTCTCCCATGCGGCGGCCTTCCAGGTAGTCGATCCCGCTTTCAGAGACGGCGTCCCCGGTTCCCGCGCTGGGGCCGTAGATGACCGTGAACATCTTGTCCGCCGGGCCGTCGAGATAAAGTTGAACCTGACTATGCTGATCGACCGTGCCGAGGGCGTTGACCGGCGTTGTTCCCACACCGTTTTTGCCAAGGCTTTCAGCCCAAAGCTGGCGGTGCCACGACGCAAACCAGGCCAGACGGTCGAGATAGGGCATGACGATTGTGGCTGCAATCCCGTGCTCTTGCGCCAGGCCGATGGAAAGGGCCGCGCCAACCGCAGGCGCGCTATCGGTGGGATTATCGGCCGCCAGCGTTGCGTCCAGCACCGCAGCCGCGCCGTCGCGAATGGCTTTCGGGTCCAGCCCGGCGATCATCGACGGCAACAAACCAACTATCGACAATGCGGCGTACCGTCCGCCCACTAGCGGGTCGTGATCGAGAATGGGAATAGTGTGTCGTTCGGCCAGCGCGCGCAGCGGGTTGTCGGCGTCTTCGGTAATCACGACGACATGGTCGCGCAACGCGGCCGCGCCCAACGCCTGGGCCATCCGCGTCAGGCAGATTGTGGTCTGCGTCAAGGTTTCCGCCGTGCCGCCGGACTTCGAGATCGTCAACAATCCAGTGCGCGCCCAATCGACCGCCGCGAACAGCGCAGTGAAACTGTGCGGATCGACATTGTCCATGAAGTGCAGCCGGGGCGCGCCGTCTAGCGGCCCCCATCCGGCATCGGCCAGTGCGTACAGGCTTTTACCCCCCAGACTGGAACCGCCGGTGCCGAGCACGATGACATCGTCGAAGCTGCTGCGAAACCGTTCGGCGATAGGCGCGATAGCATCAATGTCGTCAAGGCGATAGGGCAGGGCCAGCAATGGCAGCGTTCCGGCGTCACGCCATCGGCGAAGTTGGTCCAGGGCGGGTTCGGTTCGCGCCAGCATTGCGGCGTGGCAGGATTTGGTGACGCCATGGGCGCCGATGGCGTCGGAAAAACAGGACTCAGTCTGGTGTGTGTATTCCATTGAGCTTTTCCCGTCAGTTGGCGGCCCGTTTCCACCAGCACCAGTATAGGCGATTCGTGCGATGTCGCCTTAAGAGTTCAGCCCAGAAGAGACGTTTTAACCGTCTATATTGGGCGTCTTCGCCGTCGGTTTGATTTTTTCGGGACGGCCAACGATGACGACGGTTAAATTGTCCGGGTCGAGCAATCGTTTGGCGACGCGGGCGATGTCGGCCAAGTCGACTTTGTCGATGAACGCCGCGCGCCTGTCCAGATAATCAATGCCGAGTTTTTCATACTGCATGCCGACCAGCATCCGCGCGATGGCCGATGTGCTGCTCAACCGCAGTGGAAAGGCGCCGTTCAGGAACTGTTTCGCCCGTCGAAGCTCGTCATCGGTGACGCCGGTGGCGCGCATTTTAGCCCATTCCGTGCGCACCAACGACAGGGCTTCGGCGACCTGTCCGTTGCGCGTGGCGAACCCGCCGGAAACAAGTGGGCCTTTTTTCATCGGGTTCAGGTAGCTGTATACGCTGTAGACCAGCCCTCGTTTTTCCCGCACTTCGGTGTACAGGCGGGATGCGAACCCGCCGCCGCCGAGGATGTAATTCATGATATAGGCGGCGTAATAATCCGGGTCGTTGCGTTGCAGGCCGCTTTGTCCGAACAGGACGACGCTTTGCGGAACATCCATCTCGGATACGAAAACGTTGCCGCGCGCGCTCGGTTCAGCGACCGGAATGTTCGCGCCGCCTCTGGTGGATTCCGGTGTCGATGCAGGCAGGTCGCCAAAGATGGCGTCCAACAGAATGGCTAAATCCTGTGCGCTGATGTCGCCAACGGCGCCGACGATCAGCGTGTCTTTCGTCAGGCGCGTGGTGGCGAAACGCCGTAAATTGTCCGCCTTGATCGCGCCAATGGTTTTCACCGTACCGCTTACCGGGCGGGCGTTCGGGTGATCGGCGAACATCGCGCGCCGCCAGATTCGGCTGGCGCGGCTGTCCGGGTTGGTTTGGTTTCGTATCAAGCCGACTTCGATCTGCCGGCGGATGCGCGCGACGGCTTCGGCGTCGAAGCGTGGTCGCGTCAACGCCAGATGAAGCAAACGTCCGGCTTCGTCGCGATGGCGATTCAGTGTTTTCAAGCTACCGCGCATGGTTTCCAGCCCGGCGCTGAAGCTAAGACGAATGGCGTGGTCCTCCAACCGGCCTTGGAAAGCCTGACTGTCCAGATCGCCAGCGCCTTCGTCCAGCAGGCTCGACGCCATATTCGATAGACCGGCCATGCCCTTGGGATCACTTGCGCCGCCGCCGTCGCGGAAACTGAATTCAAGCGCGGTGATTGGAATACTGGCGTCGCGCACCAGCCAGGCTTCGATCCCACCTGGGCTGGTGACGCGTTCGACCTCCACCGCCCAGGCTAACCGCATTCCGATGGGCGCCGTCAGAATTCCGGCGATTAGCAAACCGAGCGTGATAAAGCGAATCATTCGGGTTTCCGTTTCGGCAGCAGCAACGTCGTGATCGAACGCTTATCCTTGAAAATGGCGGCGACCGCCTTGTTCACATCCGCCGTGGTGACCGCGCCAATGCGCTCGGGCCACGCCTCGACATCCGCCACGCTCAGGCCGATCGCCAAGGCGCCGCCAAGAATACGCGCCGGGGTGCGGTACGAATCCCGCGCATAGATCGCCGAGGCCTGTAACCGGTTGATCGCCTTTTGGACTTCCATATCCGTGACGCCGTCGGCGATAAGCTTGTCCAGTTGCGTGATCATCCCGCGCTCGACGCCATCAATGGCGTTTTTGGCGGCGTCTTTGGCGCCGCTTCCTGGCGCAGGGCTGGCGTAGAAGCCGAAAACACTGGGGCCGCGTGCATGGTCGTCGTACCACGCGCCTGCGCTGGACGCGATTTTGGCGTCGACCACTAGCGATTTGTAGAGGCGGCTCGTGGCGCCGCCGGATAGAATTTCAGCAAGGACCTGCAGGGGATAGGTCAGGGTGGCGTCGCCGTACCGGGCGCTGGGTGCGGGGAAACGGCGCGACCAGGCGGGTTGTCGGACTCGGTCATGGGTTAGGGTGATGCGGCGGTCGGTCAACAGCGGTGGTTCTTTCCAGTCGACGCGCGCGGGCAGCGGCTTCGCCGGGATCACGCCATAATATTTTTCCGCCAAGGGCCGCACTTGCGCCGCGGTGATATCGCCGGAAACAACGAGGATCGCATTGTTGGGCCGATACCATTGTCGGTAAGATGTCGTAAGGTCAGCCAACGTCAGGGCCTTGATTTCATGTGACCACCCGATAACGGGAATTCGGTAGGGGTGGTTCATGAACAGCGCTGTGGCGGTTTGTTCGGATAATTGCGCCGCCGGGTTATTGTCGGTGCGGCTGCTGCGTTCTTCCAGAATGACCTGGCGTTCCGGCTTGATGATGTCCTCGGTCAACACCAACCGGGTCATGCGATTGGCCTCGATTTTCATCATCAATTCAAGGCGGTCAACGGCGACAGATTGATAGTATCCGGTATAATCCTGGGCCGTGAAGGCGTTCTCGCGTCCGCCGTTCTCAGCAACGATCTTCGAGAATTCGCCCGGTTTCAGCGTATCGGTGCCCTTGAACATCAGATGTTCGAAGTAATGCGCCAGACCTGACTTTCCCGGTGGCTCGTCCATCGCCCCGACCTTGTACCAGACCATGTGCGTCACGACGGGTACGCGGTGGTTCGAAACCACGACCACTTGCATGCCGTTTTTCAGGGTGAATGTTTCGGGGTTGAAGATCGCCGCGCGCGCCGCGCCTGAAAAGATGGTCACACCGCTCAACAGCGCGGTGGCGACGATCAGGAATAATCGTGTGAGCGGCCACATTTTGGGTGAACCTTCGGCGCTATTCTTTGCGGCGGATAACGGGCGTCCGGCCATCGGTCGCGGATTTTCCCAGCGCGGCGTTTTCGCGAATGCGGCGCGCCTCCGCCTCCGCGTTGATAATCGAGGTTCCTTTGGG
>JABJJH010000541.1 GCA_018660965.1 Rhodospirillaceae bacterium
ATCGAAGTGCTTTCCAGGGATTACCGCGTCGTGGCCATGGACCAGCGCAACGCCGGTCAATCCCGAGGCGACGTCGCCGCCGATCACGGATGGCACACCTATGCGGGCGATCATCTGGCGTTGATGGATCATCTCGGCGCGGAAAAATTCCACACCCTGGGCGGCTGCATCGGAGGCAGTTTTTGCCTGAAGCTGTGCGAAATGGCGCCCGAACGCGTCACCGCCGCCGTCCTGCAAAACCCCATTGGACTCCATCCCGTGGAAACGACCTATTTTCCGGATTCTTTCGCGGAATGGGCGGAGGAACAACGCGCGATCCGCTCCGACCTTGATGATAAGGCTTTGGAATCATTCTGCCAAAATATGTTCGACGGCGATTTCGTGTTTTGCGTTGACCGGGACTTCGCCCGGCGCTGCCCGACGCCGACGCTCGTTCTACCCGGCGACGATGTTCCCCATCCCGCCGTGACGGGTCAGGAACTCATCGAACTGCTGCCCGGCACGGAATATCTAAACGACTGGAAGGGTCCCGCGCATATCGACGAACAACGCGATGTCGTGTTGGCCTTCCTGGCCAAACATACCGCTTAACGAAGGTAGAATTCCGCCCCGCACTCGCCCGCCAACGCTTCAAGTTTCGAGCGCAGCCCCGGCGGCATGGGAATGCCGGTTTTCTCGCGTTCGGCTTCGATCATGTCTTCCGGTTCGCCCGCCACCAGCACGGGTTGGTCGGGATCGACGGGGGTCGTTGCGTGCAAATCGTCGATCAATTGATCGGTCGTTTCCTCGAAAGCGCCTTCTTCGCGGAAAAAAACCGGGTTAATCGCCATGAAAAAGTGCCCCAGCTCCATTGTGCCCGGCGTTCGTTTCCCATGGTTGGGCGACATCACGAAACTGGCCCCAGAAAAGCAGCATGACAGAATTTCAACCATCGCGCCCAAGCCATAGCCCTTGTGACTGCCCAATTCGCGCGTACCGCCCAGTGAAGTCATATTGACGCCATCCCAATAGCCGCTGGAATCGGTCAGCGAATTGCCCGACAAGTCCACCGCCCAGCCTTCCGGCAACGGTTGTTCCTCGACCGCCTTGTTGCGGATTTTCCCGCTCGCCACCGTCGAGGTCGCCATGTCGAGATTGAACGGCTTGTTGCGTTTTGTGGGCGCCGTAAACGCGATTGGATTGGTGCCGAGCGCCCCTTCGGCCGCCAAGGCCGGGACGACGCGCGGCGCGGACGTGCCGGTCGTCGCGAACCCGACCAGACCTTCGCGCGCGGCCATGCGGCTGTAATAGCCCGCCGCGCCGTAATGGGCGGAATTGCGCACGGACACCGAGCCCAGGCCAACTTTTTTGGCCTTTTCCATCGCCATTTGCATGGCCTTGTGCGCCACCGGGTACCCCATGCCGCCGCCGGCGTCCAAAAGCGCGGTCGTCGGGTTGTCGCGCACGACGGTGATATCGCCGTCCATGGTCAACATATTCTTGGTCCAGCGCCCATGGTAATTCGGAATGCAGGAAATGCCGTGCGTATCGATCCCGCGTTTATCCGCATCGGTCATGATGGGCGCGGTGATCGCGACGTAATCGTCGGGCATGCCGAACGACGTCAAAAACGCGGCGATTTGTTTTTCGACAATATCGACGGGAAAATATTGAATTTTATCACTCATCTCGCCGCCCCCTATACCAACACAAACGCGGCGTTGGATTGCCGCGCGATTTCCTGAATTTGACCGCGCAGACCGGGCGGAATCGGAATGCCTGTGGTTTTGCGTTCTTCGCGGACAATATTTTCAGGCTCGCCCGCGACCATTACCGGCTGGTCGGGGTCCATCGGCTTGGTCGCGTGCAGCATGTCGATCAATTCATCCGTCGAGTCCTCGAATTCCCCGGCTTCGCGAAACTGCGTCGGATCAATGGCGAGAAAGAAATGTCCGATCTCCATTGATCCCGGCTTGTTGCTGCCATGATTTGGCGCACTGACGAGGCTGGCCCCGGAAAAACTCGCCGACAGGATTTCCACCATCGCGCCCAACCCGTAGCCCTTGTGGCTGCCGAGTTCCCGCGAACCGCCCAGCGGCGTCTGGACGCCGCCCCGCGAAACATACACTTCCGGGTCGTCCGACGCGTTCCCATCCGCGTCGTTGGCCCACCCAATCGGCAGACGTTGCCCTTCATTCCACTTGTTGCGGATTTTACCCGCCGCCACCGTCGTCGTGGCCATGTCGAGGCTGAACGCCTCATGACGCTTTGTCGGCGCGGCGAACGCGATGGGGTTGGTCGAAAGCTTGCCTTCCTTGCCAAAGGTCGGCGCGGTGCGCGGCCCGGACCCGTTCGTCGTGGCGATGCCCACCAGCCCGGCCGCCGCCATCAGACGCGTGTAATACCCGGTCGCGCCAAAATGCGCCGATTCCCGAACCGCCACGGCGGCCATGCCCATGGCTTTGGCCTTGTCGATGCACATCTTCGTCGCCAGGAGCGAAGGCACATAGCCCAGCCCGCCGCCCGCGTCGATCAACGCCGTCGTCGGCGTTTCCCGCACGACTTCGACGCCTACATCCAGCGTGATGACATTGCGGCGCCGTCGGTCGTCATAAGGCGGCAACATGGAGATGCCATGGGTGTCGATCCCGCACGCATCCGCGTCGACCATGACTTCGGCGGTCGCCGCCACATGTTCCGGCTTCATACCCCAGGCGGTCAAAATAGCCGCGATCTGTTCCTGAACGACTTCTTGCGGCGCCCACATGACGTCGTTTTCATCAACTCGGTGGCCCAAAATTTCCTCCCCCCTAAAACGCAAATGTTAAAATAAAAGGCCAAAATAGTTAGCATTAATTAGCATTAGTTAGCAAAAGGACGGTTGGCAGCGTCAGATACTCAGGTAAAAACCACGCAAAATGTCGCCAGAAATTAAACCTTTATTTATGTATATATTCCTATTTATTAAGATTGTCAAGCCAAGGATTCGATTTGACCTTCCTGTAGTGCAACGGGGGTTAGCGCCTTTTGCGGGCCTTGCGTGCGGCATAGCGCGCGTCACGCGCCGCCTTTTGTTCCGCCGCGAGTTCAATGGCGCGGCGTTCCGCGTCGGCGGCTTCGGCGACGAGGCGTTCCTGTTCATCCACCTCGGCCTTCGCGCGCGCAATTTCTTCGGCGGCCTGTTCTTCAGCCTTGCGAGCTTCTTCAGCCACTTTTTCTTCGGCCTTGCGGATTTTCTCAGCCTCTTTGGCGGCCTTGCGTTCGGCGCGCTGCGCCTCGCGTTCGATGCTGCGAGCATGGCGCGCCGCTTGCCGTTCGGCGAACCCCGGCGCCTTTGAGGGATCAATAGCGCGCGCCTTTTTAAGTAAGGCCTGTTTCGCCTCCGCCGCCGCATTCACCCGGTTTGCAAATCCCGGTTCGAAATTCTTCATCTTGCCCTTACCTCTGTCACTTAAACATTACCTGTTACGAAACCAGACGCTTCATATGGCGAATCAGGACGAATTATACAATCCAAAACTCGCCCCGATCTAAATCAACTGATCTAGTCACGGCTGTCGCGCCCCGCGCGGCGCTTGAAAAATGGAACGCCGCGCCGAATGATTTGGCGCACATTCTGCAAGGCCTGGTCAAGGTCGGCGTGTCGGTCGAATAGAGGCGGTTTCCACCGGGGCAGCGTCTCTGGATTGAAGACACCATGGAGCCGGGACCCAACATCGCCTAAACTCCCAGCGGGGGTCGTCCCTTCGGGGGCGTCTGGGCGATAGCGCGCGTGGGGGGAACATGGCGGATTCGGACATTCAGACCTATGATTACATCGTCATCGGGGCGGGGTCCGCCGGGTCGGTCGTCGCCAACCGATTGTCGGCGAACCCGGCCAATCGGGTGCTTCTGCTGGAAGCCGGGCCCGCCAGCCATCCCTGGTCGCGCATTCCCATCGGCTTCGCCAAGCTTATCGACAACCCCGCCGCCAACTGGTGTTATTCCGCCGAACCCGAAGCCAACACGAATGGCCGCAAAATGCCGGTGCCGCGCGGGCGGTTGCTGGGCGGGTCGAGTTCGATCAACGGTCTGGTCTTCGTGCGCGGACAGGCGCGGGATTTCGACACCTGGGCGCAAATGGGAAACAAGGGCTGGACCTATACCGATGTCTTGCCGTTCTTCAAAAGCATCGAGAGCTACGAGGGCGGCGAGGACGCCTATCGCGGGCGCGAAGGACCCCTGCGCGTCACCGACCCGGATGAACGCGGCCCCCTCTACGACGGCTTGATCGAGGCCGCCGGTCAGGTGGGCATCCCGCATAACGCCGACTACAACGGCGCCAATCAGGAAGGCATTTCGCTCAGTCAGGCGACCATCGCCAATGGGCGCCGAATGAGCACCGCGCATTGCTTTCTGGATCCGATCCGGAACCGAAAAAACCTCACCATTGAAACCGGCGCGTGGAGCGAAGCGCTGACGCTGGACGGCAAACGCTGCACCGGCGTGCGCTATTCCATCGACGGAAAACCACGCGAGGCGCGCGCCAATCGCGAGGTGGTGGTGAGCGCGGGCACGATCAATTCCCCACAACTTCTGGAGCTTTCCGGCATCGGACAGCCGGAACGCCTGCAGAGCCTCGGCATCGAAGTCCGCCATGCGTTGAACGGCGTCGGTGAAAATTTGCGCGACCATTACGCGCCCCGGACCCGGTGGCGCATCGATGCGCCGGGCGTCACGTATAACGACAAGGGCAGTGGCCTGGGCCTGGTCAAACAGGCGCTGCGCTATCTGTTCACGAACAAGGGCATGCTGGGCATTCCCGCCGCCCCGATCCGCGCCTTCGTGCGCAGCCGGGACGGGCTGGAAGGTCCGGATGTTTTGCTGGGATGGGTGCCGATGCTCTATGAGCCGGGCTACAAGATGTCCAAGATACCCGGCGTGACCTGCTACGCGCACCCGATGCGCCCCGACAGCACGGGCCACATCCATATCACGTCCGCCGACCCGCGCACGCCGCCCGCGATCAACTTCAACTTTCTATCCTCATCGCTCGACGCCGAAATCACCATACGCGCGGTGCGCATTGCGCGCGCGCTGATGACCGCCCCGGCGATGGCGGCCTTGCAGACAAGCGAAATCGCGCCCGGCGCCGAGAAACAATCGGACGAGGATATTCTGGATTGGATCAAGGCGGTGGCGGAGACGACCTATCACCCGGTCGGCACCTGCAAGATGGGCCCCGACCCCATGGCCGTCGTCGATGAAAAGTTGCGGGTGCACGGGATTGAAGGGTTGCGCGTCGCTGACGCCTCGATCATGCCGACGCTCACCTCGGGCAATACCAACGCGCCGTCCATCATGATTGGCGAGAAAGCCGCGAACATGGTTCTGAATGGATGATTTTGACGGGGTGAGTCAGGACAGCGCGAATTCCGCCGCCAGCAACTCGTAACTTTTGCGCCGGGCGGCTTCGTCATAGGCCCAGGTGACGATGGCGAGTTCCTGCACGCCGACCTGATCCGCCAATTCTCGGATGCGCGCTGCGACGTCCGGGGCTGTGCCGACAAAGGATTTTTCGTGGTTTTCGGCGATGATTCGAGCGTCGGTTTCGGAATAGTCGATCTCGGCGACCGAATCCGGCGACGGGAAGGACGTGAACCGGCCCCGGTCCCGGTGCAGTTGCCAATGGGCGCGCGATGAGAAGTGGTAATGCGCTTCTTCCGCGCTGTCCGCCGCCAACGCCCACACGCAGATACCCGACACGGGTTCAGGGTGGCGTTCGCTTGGCTGATAGCCCTCGCGGTACATCGCCAAGGCTTCCGGGCCGCCCCAGCCATCGGTGAAGAACCACGCGAAACTGTAGGGCAGGCCAAAATGGGCGGCCACCTGCGCGCCGTAATTGGAACTGCCCAACATCCATAGCTCCGGCGCGGTGTCGCCCTGGGGCTGGGCCGCGATGGTCGCAAAAGGATGATTGTCGCGCAGGGGATCACCCTGCACCCACGCCCGTAGATCCGCCACATCGGACGGGAACTGGTTGGGCCGTTCGGCGGCTTGCGGGTTCAGTGCGTAGGCGGTGCGCCCATCCGACCCCGGCGCGCGCCCCAGTCCCAGATCAATCCGGCCCGGCCCCAGCGCATCCAGAACGCGGAACTGTTCGGCGACCTTCAGCGGCGCGTAATGCGGCAACATGACGCCCGCGCTGCCAACGCGAATACGCGTCGTGTTGCTCACGATGGCGGCGATCAGGATTTCCGGCGCGGTGCCGACGATGGTCGGGTGGCTGTGATGTTCCGACACCCAGAAACGGTGATAGCCCAGCGCCTCGCAATGTTTCGCCATCTCGAGCGTATTGCGGATGGCTTCGCCTTGCGGGCGGCCTTCGGTGGCGATGGATTGGTCGAGAACGGAAATGCGCAAGGGGGATGTGTTCACGGGATATCGATATCCATCAACGGAATGAATTGCTGGCCGTCATGGCCGCCACGACGACCGCCCCCAGCACGCTGGAAGCGGCGAGCGCCCGAACCTCGACCCTGGAGTCCATTACGAAATGGCTTCCGGCGTCTTGTTGTAATCTTCGTCGCTGACCTTTTCGAACCAGGCCGTGCCTTCGCCTGTATCGCTGGTTTCCGACATCGCCAGATGGGTGAACATCCGGTCCGGCGCCGAGCCGTGCCAATGGCGCGTGTCGGGGGGAATGCAGGCGGTGTCGCCGGGGTGCAGTTCCTGCACCTGTTCGCCTTCAAGCTGAACCCGCCCGATGCCGGTTACGCAGTACAGCGTTTGGCCGACCGGGTGGGCATGCCACGCGGTGCGCCCGCCGGGCAGGAAGGTCACATTGGTGGCGCGCATGCGCGACGGCGCCACGCCCACAAGAACCGGGTCCTGCAGAACCTGTCCGGTGAAATTCGTGTCCGGGGCCGGTTTGGTGGACCGGGAATTCGCTCTTTTGATGTCCATTGCGTCTCTCCTCCTGTTGAATGTCTTTGTGATGAGGCTCTGTTATTCAGATGTGTTATTCTGAGGGGGCTAGGTCAAGCCGCGCGACGATGCCTTCCAGTTCCGGCGACGCCGCCGGATAGCGTTGCAGCACGATCGGGTCGTGGCCCGGCACGATATGCTGGTCGCTTGGCGCCAACTTGCGCAACCGCCGGAACCCTTCGAGCATCTTGAACAAGCTTTCATGGTTCATGAACGGCGAGCCGTCGGTGATGCTTTCGTAATAATGCGCCGCGTCCGAGGCCACGACAACCGGACCGCGCTTGGTGTTCACCCGGACCGATTGCAGCCCCGGCGTATGGCCCGGCATGTGATGCACCGACACACCCGGCGCGATTTCCTCGTCGCCGTCGTGAAATTCAACCCGGTCGCCATACACCGCCGACACCATTTCATGCACCTCGCTCAACACGAAGGAATGGCGCAGGGGCTTATGCGTCATCGCGCGGCCTGTGACATAGGCCATTTCCGAATCCTGCATGTGAAAGGTGGCCTTGGGAAACAGGCCCAGATTGCCAGAATGATCGTAATGCATATGCGTGATGATGACGTCTTGGACGGCCGCCGCATCGACGCCGATCAATTTCAGGCTTTCCGCCGGACAGCGCAGAAACGACCGCCCCCGTCCCTCGCCTTCGGCCTGGTTATAGCCGACATCGACAACGATGGTGCGCTCGTCATTGCGAATGACCCAGACAAAATAATCCATGCCCAGCGGCCCTTCATGCGGGTCGCCATGCATAAAAATAGTCCCGCGCGTCCCCACCCGGTCGCCATACTTAATCGCATATATCTCGTATTCCGGCGTCGCCATCGGCTGTGTCCCCCCACGGTGAATTACAGGCGTTTCGCGTATTGTAACGCGCCAGCCCGGCGACACAATTGTTGAGGGGGTCGGGGAATAACGGGCGGAAGGCCGGGAATCACGAGGTCCCGATACTCAACAAATTCTCCACCGGGCGGTAGGGTTCTTCCAGATAGGCGATGTCGTCCGCCTCCAGGGTGATTTCGGTCGCCGCCACCAGTTGGTCGAGCTGGCTGATCTTTGACACGCCCACCACCGGCGCCGTCACCTCGGGCTTGTTCAACAGCCAGGCGACGGCGATTTGCGCCGGGGCGTGGCCGAGCTTTTCCGCCACCTCGACGACGCGGTCGGCGATCTTGAAATCCGCCTCGCCGCGATAGAGGCCTTCGGTGCGTTTTCGGTCCTGTCCTTGCGACCGCGTCGTGCTGCCGGCGTCGAAGCCGCCCTTATAGGCCCCCGTCAGAATGCCGCGCGCCAAGGGCGACCATGGCGTCAGCGCCACGCCGCTCGACGCGCAATAGGGGTTCATTTCGCGTTCTTCTTCCCGGTAGATGAGATTGTAATGGTTCTGCATCGACACGAATTTCGTCCAGCCGTGGCGCTCGGCGGTCATTTGCAGTTCCACGAATTGCCAGGCGAACATCGAAGAGCCGCCCAGATACAGCGCCTTCCCCGCTTTCACCACATCATGCAGCGCCTCCATGGTCTCTTCAATCGGCGGGGCCGAAAAGCCCGGACGGCCATGGGGATGGCGATGGATAATCAGTTGATCGACATAATCGAGGCCGAGGCGCTTTAGCGAAGCGTCGACGCCCTCCATAATATGCTTTCGCGACAGGCTGACCTGATTGGGGTTGTCGCCCATTTTTCCCGACACCTTGGTCGACAGCACGAATTGGTCGCGCGGGACCAGTTCCCGCAGCAGCGCGCCGACAACCTCCTCGCAGGCGCCCAGCCCATAGGCGTTCGCGCAATCGAAATAGAAGAGCCCGTGGTCGAGGGCGGCCTTGAAGATGGGCCGGGCCTCATCGAGGGTGAGCGTCCAATCCCCCTGGTGGCCCTGCCCCGGTTTGCCGAAATTCATCGTCCCCAGGCACAATCGCGAAACGCTGAGCCCGCAATCGCCGAGTTGTTGCGTCGCCAACATGGGCATTCTCCCTGATCAGACCTGGTTGGAAGCTAAGGCGCCCGCGCTACGGACACAACGCCGAAACCAATCTGGACGCGCTTTCGCCGCAGCGTTACGCTTAATCGTCGAGTTCGTGATAAAGGGAACTTCATGCAGATTGAGTTCAAAGGCCAATCCGTGTTGGTCACCGGCGCGGTCCGTGGCATCGGTCGGACCATTGCGCATGGGTTCGCCGCGCGGGGCGCGACGGTCTTCGCCACCGATATTCTGGCCGATGAATTGACCGACGCCGTGGCCAGCGCCACCCCCGCCGGGGGCGGCGCCATCTTCGCCAGACCGCTGGACATTACCGATTTCACCGCCGTTTCCGCGCTGGTGGGCGAAATCGAAGCCCAGTCCGCCACCGGCAAGGTTGATATCGCCGTTCATGCCGCGGGAGGAATTCGGAGTAAGATCGCGCAGCCCATCGAGGACGTATCCCACGAAGACTGGCAAGCAATCTTCGACGTCAATGTGAACGGCGCGTTCAACGTGGTGAAAGCCGTGACGCCGGGCATGAAGCGGGGCCACAAAGGCCAGATCGTCGTCATTGCAAGCCCCGCCGGTTTGCGCACCAGCCGCACGGGCATTCAAAGCTACGCAATGTCGAAGGCCGGGCAAATCGGCCTGGTGCGGCAATTGGCGCAGGAACTGGGGCCATTTGGCATTCGCGTAAACGCCGTCGCCCCCGGCTTCATCGCCAGCAGTCCCGACTATCAACGGCAATGGGATTCCTATGGTGAAGAGGGCCAGGCGGCGTTGGTGGAAAGCATCGCCCTGCGCCGCCTCGCCCGGCCCGAAGACATCGCGCATTCGGTGATGTTCCTGGCCTCGGATTACGCCGATTTCATCACCGGGCAGACATTACCGGTGAACGGCTCGCCCTGAGTAGAGGGCCATCGTAGCGGCGGAACAACTACGCGTCGTCGCCGTAGCCGCTTGAATTTTTGAACACGTTCGGTTTTCGATAAACCGCGAGGATGACCGCGCCTTCTTCGGAATACGTCTCGTGAAACGACCCCGGTTGGCGCCACACATATTCACCGGCGCGGCAAATGCCGTCGTGGTCGCCAAATGACCCTTCGATCACGTAGGACTGTTCAATCGCGGCATGCTTGTGCATGGGCAAGGTGGCGCCGGGCTCCCATCGCAGCAGACAGGTCGTTTCGCCTTGCGCCTTGTCCTCGTACAGGACCTTGATCGAAATGCCCTCAAACGGCGTTGGTCCCCATTCCATATCCTGTGGTTTTACGTAGGTCGAGCCCTTCACCGTGGGTTCCGCCTTGCCCTTCCAATTCGTCATGATCTCTCCCTTTACCGGTAGTTTCGGCGTTCAGAGAAAACAGTGTACCCCGCAACACCCCCAACTCACGCCATATCGGGAAACGCATGCGCCCCGTCCTCGCTCAAGGGCAACGGGTGCACCGCCGTCACCGCGTCCAGCTCCAGCGGCGTATACAAATGCGGAAACAAATCACCGCCCCGTGACGGCTCCCACGTCAATTTGTCCGCCAGAAGCCTAGCGTCGACACTGACCAGCACCAATCCGGTTTGCCCGGCGAAATGGCGGCGCGCGGTCTCAACGGCCTGTGCGGCGGTTGAAAAGTGGATGAAGCC
>JABJJH010000582.1 GCA_018660965.1 Rhodospirillaceae bacterium
CATGATGACATGACCTATTCCGCGTCCGATATAACCCGCGATCATGCCCAGCGCGCCGCCGACGATCATCGCGGCGAAAACGGAGACCAATGCGATAGTCAGCGTGTTTCGCGACGCCACGATCAGCCGCGCCAGCATGGAGCGGCCCAGCGCGTCGCCGCCAAGAAACATCAGCCAGCCATGTTCCGTCGAACCCGGCGGCAGATTGCGCGCGCGCAGGTTTAGTTTGGTTGCGGCCTCGCCAAACAATTCCGGGCCGATCAGAAAGCAAATGCTAAGAACGAGAAGCCACAACGCCGCGACCAGCGCGAAGCGGTCGCGAAGCAGCATCCGCCACCACGGCGCCCCGCGCCGGATGATGAGGGCTTCCTGTTCCGCCGTGGTCATGGCGCGTCCCTCCTCATTGATGACGAATCCGCGGGTCGAGCGCGACATACAGCAGATCGATCAGGATGTTCAGCAGGAAGATCGCCGTGGCGGTCACCATGATTGTCGCCTGAACGGTCGGGAAATCGCGTTGGATGACGGAATCGATCATGAGCTTGCCGACGCCGGGCCATCCGAACACGGTTTCGACGATGACTGCGCCGTTGATAAGGCCGACGGTCAAATCACCGGCGACCGTCACCACCGAAAGGCAGGCGTTGCGCAACGCGTGAACGAAAATCACGGCGGATTCGCCGACGCCCTTGGCGCGCGCGGTTTTGACGTAGGCCGATGACAGCGCGCCCAGCATGGCGGCGCGGACAACCTGCACCATCAGGCCAAACGGTCGCAGCATCAGCACGCCGATGGGCAAAATCCAATATGGCAGGTCACCGGTTCCCGACGTTGGAAGCCATCGAAGCGTGACCGCGAACAGGAGGATGCCCGTGATGGCGACCCAGAAATCGGGCGCACTGGCCCCGGCCAGCGAGGCCATGCTGCTGATCCGGTCGAACACGCCGCCGGGGTTGTACGCGGCGAGCGCGCCAACGATGACGGCCAGTGAAATCGACAACACCATGGCGACCCCGGCCAGGGCCAGGGTCGTCGGATAGGCTTCCAGCACCAATTCCATCGCGGGACGCTGCTTGCGCAGGGAATACCCCAGATCGCCTTCGGAAACGTCTTTCAGGAAGACCAGGAACTGTTCCGTCGACGGCCGGTCGAACCCGTGCTTGTGCGCGAATTCCTTCCTGGTTTCCAGCGAGGCGTCGATTGGCAGATATAAATCAGTCGGGTCGCCCGTCAGTCGGACGAGGAAGAAGACGGCGAGGATCAGGCCAATCAGAGCGATGGCGCTGTGCAGCGCCCGCCGTCCAAGAAAGTGCGCCATGTGTTTCCCCGGGGTTTTCTGGGACCCCGATTGGGTCAGGAAAAGTGATAGCGACCCGGTCGCCATGACCGGGCCGCTACCTCAAGAAACGAGAGGGTCAGACGTTCTACTTGAACGTCATTTCCTCCAGATGCAGTTCGCTGTTGGTCGAAATACTGGGCGTGAAGTTGATGCGATTTCCAACCCGCGAATACCCAACCATGTGATACATCCAGACGTCGGACGCGATGTCTTCGTAGATGATCCGGTTGACTTCCTGCCATGTCTTGCGACGTTCGTCGCCGGACAAGGTGGAAGCCTTGGAGATCAATTCGTCCATGGGCTTGTTGCAGACCGAAGATTGCGCGCCGCCGCAAGCGAACTTGTTGAAAACCGAGAATACGGCGTCGCCATTGTTGTTGTCGTGTTGCGCTTGCAGCAGGATGGCGCCGCGGTTCTGGTCATAGGGCTTGGTCAGATACTTCAACCAACTGCCCACTTCCATCATGCGCAATTTCATATTCAACCCGACGGCCTGGAACATGGACATCATCGCTTCCATGGCTTCGGTGCCGTTGGGGTAGATGTTGGTCCGACCGATGATGACGATTTCCTTATCCACTGGCACGCCCGCCGCCTTGGCTTCGGCGATGAGTTTCTTCGCCATGGCGGGGTCGTATTTGCGCACTTTCAGGGCCGGATTATGGCCGTTGATGCTGGGCACGACGATCTGCGTGGCGTGCTCAATGTCTTTCGACAGGATGCTGCCGATCAAGGCGTTGCGGTCGAACGCGTAATTCAGCGCCAGACGCACCCGCTTGTCGTTCAGCGGCGGACGGGTGGTGTCGATCCGCAACCGGGTGGTTTCCGAATTCGGATAGCTGAAATCCATGCTGGGATCGGTGGCGTCCTGCACCGCGATGTTCGGCGCGATGTCGGCTTCGCCAACTTTCACCATGGCCGCGCGGACCGTCGATTCCGAGCGCCAGATATACCGCGCGCCTTCGACCACCGGTTGCTTGCCCCAATATCCGGCAAAGCGTTTCAGGACGATTTCCTGTCCCGGCGTCCATTTGTCGAAGACATAGGGACCGGTTCCAATGGGGTTCAACACCAGCTTGTCGAGCGGTGTATTGGGCGACGACAACGAAACCACGCCCATGCGGGTCGGCAGGATCGGCACCGGCTTGTTGGCGCTGATGTCGAGCGTGTGGCTGCCGGCCACTTTGGTGGATAGTTTGAGGTCGCCGAAGGATTTCGTGCGGGTTTCACAGTCCAGCTTGGAATCCATGGTGCGCGAAATCGCCTTCGAGGCGGTTTCGGCGTTGAACGGCGCGCCGTCGTGGAATTTGACGCCCTTGCGCAGTTCGAACCGCCATGTGGTCGCGTTCACCTTGGTCCAGGACGTGGCGAGCCTTGCCCGGATCGAACCGTCTTTCGGATCGATTTCCGTCAAGGTTTCGACAATGTTCTGTTTGGCGACGCGCCCCACCGTCGAGCGGTTCGCGTTGCAGCCATCGAGGCCTTCCGGTTCTTCCGACAGGACAACGGTGACAATTTTCTGAGCCTGCGCGCTTTGGACGCTTGCCGTGACGCCGACAATGGCCGCCAGGGCCGCCGCGGCGGTCAGCCAGCGATTTTGTTGGCGTACTTGGCGCACGCCGACCGTGTTTATCGTTGGTTTCATTCTATAATCTCCCCCGTGATGACGTTTTGCAACGTTAGGTGTGAATGCTTGCGTATTCACAACGGCCTGTCAACCAAACGTCGCCGCCGGGGCGTGTCTCGCCTTAAATACTCGTTGACGCGCGCGATGCAATTGGCGCAATTGATTGGCAGCGCGGGAGGCGTCATGGATCATAAAAAGACCGATGGGTGGAAACCGCCCTATACATGGGAAGAGCGGTTGAAATACGCGCTTGTTCCAGCCTCTTTGTATATCCGTTACCGGGTAGCGAAGGAGTGGCGGCGCGGCGAACGCGAGCTACGCTTGTTGCCCTTCCTCGCCGACCCGGCACGCGTCAGCGTGGAC
>JABJJH010000546.1 GCA_018660965.1 Rhodospirillaceae bacterium
CCCTTGGAGCGGCGGACAATGGCTTGAATACGCGCGACCAGTTCACCCTTGTCGAAGGGTTTCGTGAGATAGTCGTCGGCGCCGAAGCCCAGGCCTTTAACCTTCTGATCCGGTTCCGAAAGACCGGACAGGATCAGGATCGGCGTTCTGACCTTGGACGACCGCAGCCGCCGCAGGACCTCGTAGCCGTCCATGTCGGGCAGCATGAGATCGAGAATGATCAGGTCATAATCGTAAATCTTGCCGATTTCGAGGCCGTCTTCGCCAAGATCCGTGCAGTCACAGATGTAACCTTCGGACTTCAGCATCATTTCTATGGTTTTCGCCGTTGACGTATCGTCTTCGACTAGAAGTACTCTCATGAATTTCCCCCGGACCTGCTGTGCAGTCCCTTAACCGAATTGATTAACACAACGGTCATATTGCCCCCCAGTTGGTTAACAAAGTGTATACCGCCGACCCCGATTTCGTACTTTACCAAATTTAAATACCGGTCCTGCATGATACTTGTCCAGCCTAACATATTGAGATTTCAAAGTTTTGCTCGCACAAACCGCTAAACCGGACCCAGAGCAGATTTATTCTGCAATCATTAACGAAATAGAACAGTTGGAAGATCGTGTGGTTTACGGTCGCATTTCGGCTGTTCAGGGCATGCTTGTCGAAGTTGCCGGAATTCCCCAATCGCTCAGCGTCGGCGACCGCTGCGAGGTCAGCGCGCGGAACGGCCGGGATGTGCTGTGCGAGGTGATCGGATTTCGTGACGGCAAGGCGTTGGCGATGCCATTTCACTCGCTCGAAGGCATCGGGCCCGGCTGCAAGGCTGTCATACAGCCGTCCCAGACATCGTGCCGGCCGGATAATTCATGGCTCGGCCGGGTGATTGACGCGATGGGAGAGCCGGTAGACGATCTTGGCCCCTTGGGCGAAGGTCACAAGGCCTATCCGCTGCGCGCGTCACCGCCGCCGGCGCATGCACGCGCCCTGGTCGGTGATAAAATCGACCTTGGCGTGCGCGCAATCAACACATTCGTCAGCTGCTGCCGTGGGCAGCGCATGGGTATTTTCGCCGGGTCCGGTGTTGGTAAATCGGTATTGCTGTCGATGCTTGCCAAATACACCAAGGCCGATGTCAACGTGATCGGACTGGTCGGCGAACGCGGCCGCGAGGTGAAGGAATTTCTCGCCGAAAGTCTCGGCGAAGAAGGCCTCGCCAGGAGCGTTGTCGTGGTTGCGACTTCGGATGAATCGCCTTTGATGCGCCGCCAGGCTGCATTTCAGACCATGGCGGTGGCGGAATATTTCCGCGATCAGGGCAAAGACGTCCTCTGCATGATCGACAGTGTCACGCGTTTTGCCACGGCGCAGCGGGAAATCGGGCTCTCCGCCGGAGAGCCGCCCGCAAGCAAGGGCTATACGCCGACGGTGTTTGCGGAATTGCCCAAGCTTCTGGAGCGGGCCGGGCCAGGCGTTAAACGGGGCAGCATCACCGGTTTGTTCACGGTGCTGGTGGAAGGCGATGACGATAATGAACCCGTGTCCGACGCGGTGCGCGGCATTCTGGACGGGCATATCGTCCTGGACCGCGCGATTGCGCATCGGAATCGATTTCCCGCCGTGAATATCTTGCGCAGCATTTCCCGGACGATGCCGGATTGCAACACGGATGATGAAAACAGTTTGGTGAACCGGGCGCGCAATTATTTGGCGACCTACGAGGATATGGCGGAATTGATCCGCATCGGCGCGTATCGGCAAGGCAGCGACCCCGTGATTGACGAGGCGATCCGGTATTATCCCGCGCTGGACGCGTTTTTTGCGCAAGGGAAACTGGAACGCACGACGCTGGCTGAGGGATATGAGCAACTTCGCCAGATCCTGGATGGAGCCCCGGCATGAAGGGAATCGAATCGTTGATCAAGCTCCATAAATTCGAGCTTGATGAAAAACGCCGGACTCTCAAGGAACTGGAAACCGCGCAGGCCAATATCGTGGGCGCTATTGACGCCCTTGAGACGCAGATAATCAACGAGCAAAATTCGGCGCGTATATCGGAGGTCGTATACGCCTATGGCGCTTTCGCAGATGCGAGCATCAAACGGCGTGAAGCCTTGCAACAGTCACTGGCGGTATCGACGCGGGAGGTCGAGGCCGCTCGGGATGTGGTGACGGAATCGTTTGGCGAGTTGAAGAAATACGAAATCACAAAGGCCGCCCGCGACCGCGCGCTTGAGCAGGAAGCAAATCGGCGCGAAGGCATATTCCTGGATGAACTGGGCATTACCGTGCATAGCCGCAAGAACAATTCCTGACGCTTACACATAACGCTCAAACTGGGGCGATCCGCGACAACAACGCCGGATTGTCCCAGTTAGGCTGTCTGTCTTCGACGACGACGCAGCGGTTTGCGGATCCTTCCCTATGGCGCCAGACGACGATCTGGCACCAGCGGGGCACGACTTCGTTGTTGATGTCCGACAGCACCGTGATTGCGAAATCTTCAAGCGAATCAAAGGCCACACTGCGAAATGCGGCGGTGTAATCATCGAATGATTGCGATGTGAGAATTAATTTATCCGGCACGTATTTAATGGTGAGGCCGGGCGCCGCCGCATGAGGTTCGCTTTCAAGGACCGAGATATAATCGACGGTCGGTGCGGTGTTGGCGATGGTTCGGACGGTGTCGCGAAGATGCGGAAATTTCGCCGCCTGGGTCTCATCTGGTTTTTCGCTCGTCATATCAAGATATCCGGACCGGTTGGGCTGGCGGATTGCATCGGTTGCCATAAAAACGGTTCTTCAATTTTAAAATCGATTCCGCCGGTAAGGCCAAGCGACGTGATGGTGTTGTTGAAAACGGCGGCTATTCCGGTCTGAAGGTCATCGCCGATGTCGCGTTCGGTTCGCACGATCAGATCAAATTGTTTGGGTCTCGAAAGACCTTCGAATTGAAATTGACCAAGGCGACTGAATTCGACTTCGATAACGAAACGCTGGATGTTGGAATCGTCATCGCTCTCCAACTCGCCGGCGTCGTCGTGAATATAAAGTTTGAGGTTTTGCAGCAGTGTTTCTGAAATAAGGGGAATGAGGAACAGGCGCCAGTCGTTGCCCACTGTTTCCGACGCGAGCGTCCCCATGGCGCTGAATTCTTCGGCCATTTTTCCAAGCAAACCGCTTTGCTCAAGCACCGACATGGCGTCGGGGCCCAGCCATTGACGCAGATCGCCCATGCGCAACGCGGACATGAAAAACATCGCCGACGCCGTTAACTGGGCGTTCGGTTTCGGGATGGCTTGTTCGACGGACGCGCGGGCGCTGGCGGTCGCGCCGGGGGGAATTGCCGAAAGCAGGGTTTGCAGCGTTTCCCAATGGGGGGCGAACGCCAATGCTTGCGGTGAGGTCGGCTCGAACGCCGGCGTTTCGACGGCGCCGGCGATTTGCAGTAACAAATTGGCGCCAACCGGCAGCGGGGTGTCGGTCGGGAACGTCAGTTCGCCCTGCGGACTTTGTACGGTGACCAATCCGCCGGCGCCGCTGGCGGCGGAGACGACGGCGTTGAAGGGGGATTCCTGTCCATTCGACGCATTCAAGCCGCCTGACGGCGGGGTCTGACCGACTGGCCTGGCGGCGAGCAGCCTCAAGGGCGCGCGGGATCCGATTGGCAAGGCGGACCGTGTCCCGGATGTGCGGGCGCCCGTGACGTTCCCGTCTGCGCCTGCACCACCGGTGGCGATGCCGCCTGGGGGGGCTGCGCCTGCGGCGGTCGTGCGCAGCGATGCGATGGATAGGGGGGCGATGGACGGGTTGGCGGTGGACGGGGCCAGTGGCCCGCCGGTCACGGTGGCGATGAAAGTCGGGCGGTCGCCTTGGGCAGGCGTGCCGAGCAGTTTGGTCGAGACGGTTGTGACGTCCGCTTTCGCTGTTGCGCCGACGGGGCTGTCTCCTGGCTTCGGAGCGATGATCGCGGCAAGGATCGCGGCGTCATTTGAGATGATTTGCAGTGCGAGTGGCGCGCCAATTCGAAAGGATGTTGCGCTTCGGATGGTGATCGCACCGCTGTTCGTTTCCAGAGCGAATTGATCCGTGGCGATCCTGGCGGTCACCACCCCTTCAACCAAGCGGCCTTCGGCAGGGGCGCCGAAGGCGAGTGGCGGCGGGGCTATTTCAACAGTCGCGGTTGGGGGCGTAGCGGCGGAGTCGAGATTTGGTTTCGGCGTGGGAGCGCCGCTTGACGATGGGGGGGGCGGCGTAACGGGTGTGTTCATCCGCTATTCGCGAATTGTTTGGCGATCAATTCCACATCGCTCGCGGCGTCCGCGGTTGGATGCCGGGTCAACAATCCCGCTTGATGACGAATGCTATCGCGAACCTGCAGGTCCCGCCGGATAATGCCCGCCAGCGGCGGTTCCGCCTGCAGAAAATTCTTGCAGGCGTTTAAAAGCGTTTCGTAAGTGGTCTGACCACTGTTGCGGGTTTCGGCCATGTTGACGACAATTCGAATGTCGGTGTCGGGGTTCCCCCGCAGGGCCAATTTGATAAAGGCGTATGCGTCCGTCAGCGAGGTAGGCTCGTCGGTGGTGACCACGAGGATGGTCCCGGCCAGCGTCGCCAGGTTCTGCACGGTGCGATCAACGCCCGCACTGAGATCGATAATGACGCTGTCGTAGCGGGCGGCGAGGGACCTGAGGTCGTTTCGAAGACTTTTCAATTTTGGAATTGGTACGCTGGAGAGATTGTTCGCCCCTGAACGCCCGGCAAGGATGTCGAACCCGCCCGCATCGAAATTCGTTACGGCCTGTTGAAGTGTTAATTTTCCCGCGATGACGCTGGACAAGTCATGTTTTGGCGCGAGGCCAAGTTGAATATCGACATTGGCCAGGCCCAAATCGCCGTCGAACAACAAGGCGCGCCGGTC
>JABJJH010000547.1 GCA_018660965.1 Rhodospirillaceae bacterium
ATTTCCAGCGTCTGTTTTATCATGGCGCTTCGGGGGCTATCGTCGCCTGTCTCCGCGCGGATCGGCAATATATACGGCATCGTCGGCATGGTGATCGCCATTGCGACGACGCTGGCCGCGCCGCAGGTGTTGAGCTTCACGACGATTGTGGTTGGCGTGTTGATCGGCGGCACCGTTGGGACGGTCGTCGCCTTGCGCATTCAGATGACCGCCTTGCCGCAACTGGTCGCGGCGTTCCATAGCCTTGTTGGGTTGGCGGCGGTGTTTGTCGCGGCGGCGGCGTTCTATCAGCCCGAAGCCTATAATATCGGGGTGTTCGGTGAAATCGCGGTCGCCAGTCTGGTGGAAATGAGCATCGGCGCGACCATTGGCGCCATGACGTTCACCGGTTCGATTATCGCGTTCGCGAAATTGCAGGGCGTTATGAGCGGCGCGCCGATTACCTTTACCGGACAGCACGCGGTGAACGGTTTTCTCGGCCTGGTCATTATCGGCGTCATCGTCTTGCTGTGCGCGTCGCAATCGGCGACCGCATTTTGGATGGTCATTCTCCTTTCGCTGATCTTCGGGTTCATGATCATCATTCCCATTGGCGGCGCCGATATGCCGGTCGTCATCTCCATGCTGAACAGTTATTCGGGGTGGGCGGCGTGCGGTATCGGCTTCACGCTGGCGAACCCCGCCTTGATTGTAACCGGCGCGCTGGTCGGGTCGTCCGGCGCGATCCTCAGCTACATCATGTGCAAGGCCATGAACCGGTCGTTCATCAGTGTCCTTCTGGGCGGATTTGGCGGCGAATCCAACGCGCCTGCCGCCACCGCGCAAGGCGACAAGAATGTGCGGCCGGGCAGCGCCGAAGACGCGGCCTTCATTATGAAGAACGCCGGCAGCGTCATCATCGTCCCGGGTTACGGCATGGCCGTGGCGCAGGCCCAGCACGCGCTGCGGGAAATGGCGGATATGTTGAAGGCGGAAGGCATCAAGGTCGGTTACGCCATACATCCGGTCGCCGGTCGCATGCCGGGGCACATGAATGTTTTGCTGGCGGAAGCCAACGTGCCGTATGACGAGGTGTTCGAGCTGGACGAGATCAACCGCGATTTCGCTTCCACCGACGTGGCTTTCGTCATTGGCGCCAACGACGTGACCAATCCCGCCGCCAAGACCGATCACACAAGTCCGATTTACGGCATGCCCATCCTCGATGTCGAGGAAGCGGGAACGGTGCTGTTCATCAAGCGGTCGCTGAGTTCAGGCTATGCGGGCGTCGATAACGAGCTGTTTTATCGGGACAACACGATGATGCTGTTCGGCGACGCCAAGGCCATGTGCGAAGGCGTCGTCAAGGCGATGAACGCCATGTAGCCGAGTCGTCAAGGCGATGAACGCCATGTAGCCGAAAGGCGATGGTCGCGCCAAGTAAGGCGGTTACTGAGTGTGTAACGTCGCGTTTGGATAAAAGGCGTGAAACGCGAAGGCGAAGTCCACGAAATAGGCGATATCTTCCCCATTGCGTTGGGCGGTTACGTTGCCGACGTCCTTGCCGTCATGGATGAATTCCGTATCGAGCGCGGAACTCTGACCCGGCTCCCATTTCAGAACCGTCCCGTCGGGCAATTTGACGTTGCCGCGCTTGCGCAAAAAATCCAGGCTCCACGCCTGTGATTTATCGCTGAGCGATACAACCCGGCCCAGCGGCGCCACACCTTTGGGCATTTCACCATCGTACAGGAAAGGCAGGGGCGATGAATCGTAGGACACATAGGGGTTGGAACCGTAATCCCGCATTCTGTCGCTGGTCGGAATTAACACTTTTCCATGCGGCGCGCGGGCTTTGAATTTGGCCCAGGACTCAAGGCGAGACGGCAGTATTTTCAATCGCTTGCCGGTCATTTCTCCGACAATGCCTTCACCAAGAAACTGCTGCCACCAACTTTCCGTTTGACGGTCCCACATGACCAGATCGGATTTGCGAAGCTTGCCGGTCGTGCCGAAATCCAGAACCTTGCCGTCCAGTCGGCGGTCGAACACGATGGCGGCGTTGCACAACGGGCAAAAGGTGATCGTGACGGGAACCCCGGCCACGGTGTCGTTGACGATTTCATGCCAGATGAGCAGGCGCACGGGATAGGCGACGGTTTGGCCCTTAATCGTGAGTCCAACGACGGGTTCGGTTTTGCCGATATCGGTAACGTCGCCGACCGGGGCGAATTTAGGCGTATCGATGGGCGGGATGCCATCCTTGGGCGGGCCGCCGGATCGGATTTCGGAAAACGGGACGGAATGTTTGGTGAAGTCCGTCTTGCGCCACTCAGATTTCCAAACTTGCGGGTTCGCGGACGCGCCATACCCCCAGAGGAATAATAAGAGCCCAGCGGTGGTGAATATTTTCAACATTGCGTAAGTGTGTCCGTGCGAGTCCCGTTCAACAAGTCACATCACCGTGACGGATGCGTGAAAGCGATTACGTGACCGGGCGGTCGGGCGTCCAGCAATAGCCGTCGTCGTCCAGGATATACGCTTCGCGCAAGCCATGCGCTTTGTCGGCGGCGCCAGCGAGAACTGTGTATCCCGCCGCGCGGGCGCGGCCTTCCGCGCCATCGGGGTCCAAACCGTGCAGTCTGAATTCCGCGCCGATACCGCGCCCGGTTTTCCCCTTAATGAAGCCTGACAGGGGGTGCTCGGCGTAGGTATGGTCGGCGTGCAGCATCCATTCGGCGGCGCAGGTTTCCGTCGCGATGCGCAGAACGGCGA
>JABJJH010000477.1 GCA_018660965.1 Rhodospirillaceae bacterium
CGCGGTGACGGCGGCCATGACCATGCCGGAATCCTCCCGCCGGGTGAGGACGAATTCAAGGCCGGCGCGACGCGCGGCATCAATCAAATCCATGCTGCTGCCGCCACCGGGAACACCGAAAAACCGTTGCAGCCCACATTCCTTGAGTCGTTCCACCAAATGATCGACGACTGTTATTCGTTTATTATCGGGAGGCGTCATGATGTTTGATCCTTGCGTGACACAACAACGTTGAGTCCTTCGTCGACCTCGCCGGAAAAGTCAGGGGGAATGATCAAGGTAGACTCGACTTCTTCAAGAACGGCGGGGCCATCGATCAACGCGCCGGGGCCTAGGGTCTCCCGGTCGAACACCGGCGTCTCGACAAATCCAACCTCGGCCCCGAAATAAACGGGGCGCGCCGTTTTCGGCGTGAGCGCGCTTGCGCGCTGTTGGTGATTAACACGGATCGAATCGAGCAGAGGGGGTCTTGGCCCGCTAACGACAACGCGCCATGTCGTGATTTCCGGCGGCATTTTTTCGGTGCGCCCAAACCGTTTGAGATAGGCGTCGGAAAAACTCCCGGCAATGGCGCTAATATTCCCTGTCTGGATCGTGGCGAGATCAACGGGGGCGTCCACTTCATAGCCCTGGCCGACATAACGCATCATTGCGCTGATTGTGATGCTGATTTCGTTTTCGCTTACACCCGCGTGCCGAACCAAATTCTGACCCCGCGTGACCATGTCTTGAACCATGGCCTCGATTTGCGGCCAGTCAACAGCGTCGAGCCGGGACATGTTGGCTTGGGCGAGCTCGAAGGATATTGGTGAGCCCAGCATACCGATGGCCGACGCCACGCCGGCGCCAACCGGACAAATCATTCGCTCGATCCCCATTTTCCGCGCCAGACTGCAGGCGTGCACCGGTCCGGCGCCGCCAATGGGAACCACTGTGAAATTCGTGACGTTGAGGCCTTTTTCGATGGCGTGGACGGCGGCGGCTTGCGCCATGTTCGCGGTCACGGTTTCATGAATGCCCCAGGCCGCCTGTTCCACGGACATGGCCAAAGGCGTCGCCACCGCGTTTTGAAGGGCGCGTTCAGCCGCGGCCTTGTCGAGCGTCATCTTTCCGCCCAGAAAGTTTCCAGGATCGAGATACCCAAGAATGAGATCCGCATCGGTTACGGTCGCCTCGGTTCCACCAAGCCCGTAACACGCGGGACCCGGGTCCGAACTTGCGCTGTCGGGGCCGACCTGTATCAACCCAAGTCGGTCAACCCGCGCGATGCTGCCGCCGCCCGCCCCGATTTCGATCATATCAATCGCGGGTATTTGCAGCGGAAGGCCGCTTCCTTCGGCGAACCGAAAAACCCTCGCGACCTCGAAATTCGCGGTCCGTTCCGGCTCCCCGTCCTCGATAAGACAAGCCTTGGCGGTGGTGCCGCCCATATCGAAGCAAAGCAAGTCTCTTTCGTTGGACATCGCGCCATAAATACTCGCCGCCTGCGCGCCGGCGGCCGGGCCGGATTGGACCAAGCGAATTGGGAATTGCGTCGCGGTGTCCTGGCGCACGGTTCGCCCGTCCGACAGGACCAGCAGAAGGTCCTTCCTGAAACCAAGTTCGAGCAGACCATCCACCAGCAGGTCGACATAGGTCTTGAAAATCGGGTGGACATAAGCGTTGGCGACAGTCGTGGACGTGCGTTCATACTCGCCCATTTCGGGGCTAACGTCACTGGACAGTGAAACCGAAAGCGTCGGCGAGATTTCTGCGAGACGGTCGCGGATCGCGGTTTCATGCGCCGAATTCCGATAGGCGTGCAGCAGACATACGCCAACGGAGTCTATCCCGGACGCCGCCAGGCTGTCCGCGATGCCGTCGATTTCGCTTAACGAAATTGGCGTTATGACCGTTCCATCGGGACCGGTTCTTTCGGTTATCTCGTACCGGTCTGGTCGGCTAACGATGGGTTCCGGTAATTCGATATCGAGGTTGAACAGGTCGTATCGCCATTCGCGACCGATTTCCAGAACATCCTTGAAACCACGCGTCGTGATCAATCCTGTCTTGACGCCTTTTCGTTCGATCAAGGCGTTGGCGACAAGCGTCGTCCCATGAATGACGGCGTCCACGGCGCTCAGAGACACGTTATTATCCACGAGTATTTGTTGAATTCCCGCCATGACCGCGCGCGATGGATCGTCCGGGGTGGTCAGGAGTTTTGTTTTTTCAGTGCGCGCGCCCGCCAGATTCCACAACACCACATCGGTAAAGGTGCCGCCGATATCGACCCCGATGCGATAACCACCCCCATCGCGATCACAGTCCTGGGCGTCACTCATGATCGTGTCCGTAGGAATCTTGCGCCTGCGCAGGGCTCAGGAGTCCTCGCTTCAGGTCTCTGGAAATGGCTTCTTTCGAGCGCTCGCCCGGTGAATACAATCCACCGCCACCGGGCATTTGAAAGGTGGCGACATCGCCGGGCGCCAGGATTTGACGGGACTTGGCGGGGATTGTTTTACCGTTGATGAGGTCCTGGCCCGGCGCGCCGTCATTGCCGCCCAGAAGGCCGCGCGGCGGATAGGTGATCCGCTCGTGGCGAATGGTCATTGTTATGGGCGTCGTCGCATTGGAGCGAAAGGAAATGCGCTGGGCGTCACCGCCGCGAAATTTCCCATCGCCCGCGGTGTCCGGAACGAAGCATTTTTCCGTGATAAGCAACGGCGCCTGATTTTCGAACACTTCGATGGGTTGGTTAGAGACATTACTGGGAAAGCTAAGACAACCAGGACCGTCGCTGGATGGTCGCGCGCCATGGCCGCCATTCATGAAGAACATCTTCACGAAGGGCGAATGATCTTTTTCCTGGTGACCCTTGAAATACACATTCCACAAGGGCGACCCCGATTCGGCGATAACACGGTGCGGCAGAACCTTGGCCAGCGCGCCAAAGATCGCCGGCGGCGCGTAATGACCCGTCAGGTGGCGTCCCCAGACAGGCGCGGGTCGTGAGGCGTTGAAAAGTGATCCTTCCGGCGCCTGAACCGTCACCGTTTCAAACGACCCGCTATTGTTCGGCGCTTCAGGGTCCAGAAGGCATTTCAGCGCGAAGCAGGAATAGGCGTAGGTGTAATTCAGGACGCAGTTTATCGGCCTGTCTATTTGCGCCGACGATCCGGCGAAATCGACATCGATGGAGTCGCCGTCAATTGTCACCGCGCATTTGATCGTCAACGGCGCATCAAATCCATCGACCGTGAATTCGTCGCAATATCGTCCGTCCGGCAAGTCCGCAATGACGTCGCGCATGCTCTTCGAAGAGCGGGCGATGATTTCCTCGATGACATCGTCAAGGTTGTCCAGATCCTCGTCATCCAGGACATGGGCGAGCTTTTGCTGGCAATCGTGATACGCGGCGAATTGCGCGCGAATGTCGCCAAGCGTTTCCGCCGGTTCGCGTAAATTTTCCGTTAGAAAATCGATGACAATGGGATTTTCCGCCCCCTGTTCGACGATTTTGCAGATCGGAATGCACAGCCCTTCTTCATAACAGTCCTGCGCGGTTGGCGAGGGCGCGCCGCCGATATCGACGCTATGGGCGGTGCTGCCCGCGAAAGCGATGAGCGCATCACCGATGAAGATCGGGTAAATCATCGAAATGTCATTCAAATGGCCGGTGCCAATCCAGGCGTCGTTCGTGATGATGACATCCCCGGGCCGGAGGGTCTCAATTGGAAATTTTTCGACGACCGCCGCCAAAGTTCGCGGCAGGGTGCCGATAAAGCTTGGAATGCTTCGCTTCGATTGCGCGAATTGCCGCCCCCTGACATCCAGCAGGCTGAACGCCATATCGTAATTTTCGCGCACGACGGTTGAAAACGCGGCGCGAATGAAGGTCTCGGAAACCTGATCGACAATACCGTTCAGGCGTTGCCAGATCAGACCAAGCCGTATCGGGTCGAGGGATGAATCTGTCATGATTAACTCTTGTAGACGGGCGTCCGCCAATCGTCGTGGTCATCGGTTGCGCCGCGGACGATTTCGTCGAACCGGATCTGCAATTTTCGCGTGAGGGGACCAGGTTCGCCCGTGCCGACGGGTTTGCCGTCGAAGGCGGTTATCGGCATGATTTCCTGGCCCGTGCCGCAATAAAACGCCTCCTCGGCAAGATACAGTTCCGTGCGGCCAACGGTGCGCTCCACCATCGGAATGCCGAGCGGCCCGCCAATCTCCAGAATGGTCCCGCGCGTGATGCTTTCCAGGATGTTGCTGGTGACGTCGGGGGTTATGAAGACGCCGTCCCTCAGGATGAAGAGACACCCGCCCGGACCTTCGCCGACCGTGCCGTCGTCATTCAACATAATCGCGCCACCCGCACCCTGACGTTTGGCTTCAAGGCCGGCGAGCCTGCTGTTCAGATAATTGCCGGACGCTTTCATGCGGGACGGGCTGGCGTTTTCGCCGTTTCGCCGCCATGTGCTGACGATGAAATTCTGCCCGGTCTGGAAATTCGCGACGCGCGGACGCGGGCGGCATATGACAGAACTGCCAACGGGGCCGGTCGAATTCATCGATCCCCACTCATCGACATAAACCTGCAGGCGGATATACGTGTCGGCGCGGAATTCGTTGGCTCTTAGCGTTTCCAGGATATCCTTGGCGAAGGTTTCGCGCGAAGGCGGGTCGTCCAGTTCCAGAAGCGCCATCGAAAATTCCAGCCGCTTCAGGTGATCCTCCAACCGGAAAATCAAAAGGTCCTCCCGCTCGGCGTTCCAATAGGCCCGAAAGCCCTCGAACACCAACGCCGCGAAGGTGAGCCCAGGGGCCATGATTGAAATTTTCGCTTCCGCGTAGGGGACGAGCTTGTTGTTTTGCGAGACCCATTTAATGTCGGATCTGCTGTCATCCGTGGTCGTCATATTCCGGCGGTTCCCATTCACTGTACTATCGGCAGCCGCTTTTTATATCAGTGATGCCCCGTGGAAGACCATAGACAGCCGTCCGAACGGTCCGAATTACGGTGCGTCGGTCGCGAAGACGCGGTCGCGGGGCTGGCTCTTGAACTCAACGACATTGCCGCATCCATCGGGCAGCATCATGATGTGCTGCTCGGCTGGTTTACCCGCGAAGGACAGGCGCGGAGACAAGGTGAATTGAGTGTTCCGGGCGATGAGCCGCGTCTCCATTGCTTTCCATTGTTCGACGGGCAGGATCACGCCAAAGTGGCGCAGCGGCGCGCTATCGCCGTCAGATGGGATGACGCCATTTTCCTTGCCCGCTTCGCGTGGCGACAGGTGTGCGACGATGTGGTGACCAAAAAAATTAATATCGAAACGTCCCCGCGCCTCACGTCCGATGACGCAACCAATCGTATCAATATAGAACGCCTTGGCCCGTTCCAGGTCATTGACCGGAATGGAAAGATGAAACAATGGCTCCATAGCGTGTTGTCCCCTCGATAGAACTCTTTTGGCGATGGAAAGGTTTCGCGGATCAACTTCGGTTACGCGCGCTCCACAATCGCACAAAGCTTAACGCTTGCCCATTTTGCAGTTCAATGTGAATCGGTTGGTTATGCGCCGTTATCAGGATTCAAGTTCGGGAAACAGCGCCTCGCCGATCCCGTTCACGTCGTCCGCTCGGCGCACCGCCTGAAATTGAGACTCGATTATGCCCGCATAGCGGATCATATCGTCTCGTTGCGCGACAACGCGCCTTTGGGCGATCCCGACACCGTTTTCGGTGTCGATGTCTCAGGCGCTGGGAAAGCCGTGGGATCGATGTTGAAAGAACGTGGACCTTCTGATTCGAAGAAGCTGCGGACAGACCGCCAGAAAAGCGTGACTTTTTTCGCCTCTAACACTTTGATTCACATCATACAAATGATGAAGTGTGACGTTTCTGATAAATAGCGTGACTAAAAATCGTTAGCAATTACGTAGAGAGAGCGGATTAGTTCTGCTGTGGCAATGTGGCCTCTACGACGCTGTCGATAACATGTGATCTGTCCGGTTTCCAAAAACTTTTTGTTCCCACTAATGTAGGACATGGTGACTTCGGATTTGGCCTATTTGGTAACGTTGTGTAACGGGTGACCTAGGCGTTACACAACGTTACAACAAACTGGAGAAAGAATCGCCTATCCGCACCATTTGATATACATGAACGGCGCGACCAATAATAATCCGTACAATTTTGGGTTATCGGTGCCTGTAGGTGTTGGAAAGTAGCAGACATCGCGTGTAGCCGTCGCCGTTCGGTGGAGCAAACTTTGTTGAAGTCACCTAGACCAGAAAGCCGGAGTAGGTTCATGAATACGAGCGAGCAACACAATTTTGGCCATCCCGCGCGCGCCGCCGTCGATACGGCAATGACCAAGGATCCTGTTTGTGGAATGAACGTTCCATTGAACGCGGGCAAACCGGAATTTGAACACGAGGGTGAGACCTATCACTTTTGTTCGCAGGGGTGCCACGACAAGTTCGCCGCCGATCCAGGGCATTTTATTTCCGGGACGCACAAAAAACAAAGCGCGCCCCCGGCGCAGGGCGCCAAATATACCTGTCCAATGCATCCCGAAATTGTGCGCGACGCGCCAGGCGATTGCCCTAAGTGCGGCATGGCGCTGGAACCAATGGGCGTTCCCGCAGCCGATGAAGGGCCGAATCCGGAACTGATCGATTTCAAGCGCCGCTTTTGGGTGGGCGCCGTGCTCACGATTCCGCTTTTGGTGTTGACGATGGGCCCCTTTGTCGGGCTTGGCTTCGTGCGCGAAATTCTTGGTGAGAGGGTGACGCTCTGGATCGAACTTTTCCTCGGCACACCGGTCATATTGTGGGTGGGCTGGCCGTTTTTCGTGCGCGGCGTCAACTCCGTGATCAACCGCAGCCTGAACATGTTCACGCTGATCAGCATGGGTGTAGGCTCGGCGTTTCTGTTCAGTGTGGTCGCGGTGCTCACGCCGGGAATTTTTCCGGACGGGTTTCGGGATGCCAACGGCAATGTCGGAGTCTATTTCGAGGCGGGTGCGGTGATTGTCGTTCTCGTCCTGCTTGGTCAGTTAATGGAACTTGGCGCGCGCGAGCGCACGGGTTCCGCGATTCGGGCACTCCTTGATCTCGCTGCAAAAACCGCCCGTGTGATCCACCCGGACGGGCGGGAGGTAGATGTCCCGCTTGAGGATGTCAAAGTCGGAGATCGTCTGCGCGTGCGACCGGGGGATAAGGTTCCGGTTGATGGTGTTGTTGTCGAGGGTAGATCGTCGATTGACGAGTCGATGATTTCGGGTGAGCCCATTCCGGTCGAAAAAGTCGAAGGCGACAAGATAACCGGCGCAACGATCAACGGTACGGGAAGTCTGGTTATGGAGGCAAAGCGCGTCGGCGCGGACACGATGCTTAGTCAAATCGTCGAGATGGTTGCGAACGCGCAACGCAGCCGCCCGCCGATCCAGAAACTCGCCGACTCCGTGGCCGGTATGTTCGTGCCGGTCGTCATCGTCGTCGCGGTCATTGCATTCGTTGTTT
Organism: Rhodospirillaceae bacterium; assembly: GCA_018660965.1. Taxonomy (GTDB): domain Bacteria; phylum Pseudomonadota; class Alphaproteobacteria; order UBA8366; genus JABJJH01. Next base: position 7,509 of record JABJJH010000477.1, read on the forward strand.
GGGCGATCTGGGGCCCCGCTCCGGCGCTCTCCTATGCACTGGTATCGGCTGTCGCTGTTTTGATCATTGCGTGCCCTTGTGCGCTGGGTCTCGCGACGCCCATGTCGATCATGACGGCAACCGGTCGAGGCGCGCAGGCAGGCGTGTTGATCAAGAATGCCGAAGCGCTGGAACGTTTCGCCAAGGTCGACACACTGATCGTCGATAAAACAGGCACACTGACCGTCGGCAAACCGAAGCTCGTCGCGGTGCTTCCGGAAACAGGTCGGGGCGAAGACGAGGTGTTGCGTCTGGCTGCGAGCCTGGAGCGTGGCTCGGAGCATCCGTTGGCGGAGGCGATCGTTACTGGCGCCGAAGAGCGGGGGATACATTTAGCAAAAGCCGAGGCGTTCGAGGCGATCACCGGCAAGGGGGTAAAGGGCGTCGTCGATGGCGAGCCCGTGGCGCTCGGCAACGCCAAACTGGTCACCGATATGGGCCTCGACGGTGGCGCCCTTTCTGCAACCGCCAATGCCCGGCGCGACGTGGGGGAGACGGTGATGTTCGTCATCGTCGGTTCAAAGATCGCTGGTCTCGTGTCGGTCGCCGACCCGGTGAAAGAGACC
>JABJJH010000550.1 GCA_018660965.1 Rhodospirillaceae bacterium
CTGTACCGCACGCAGCGGCGCATGTTCGACGGCTTTGTTTGCGTTCCGGCGTCGCGCGTCCCGAAATACCGCGCCTGGCTGGACGTCACCGCGAAGGCGGCCGAATAGGCGCTTTACGGTTCGAGAAGTCGCTGCTTCGTCAACCAGTCGCGCGCGGTGTCGATAGTGTCGCGGATAAGTTTCGGTCGGTCGTTGTCGATATGCGCGCCGGGCCGAACGATAATGGTCTTCGGTTCGGGTGTCATGGCGGTTAGGTCATCGACGGAATCCTGGGGAATACGGTCGTCGTCGGCGCCGTGAATAAGCAGGAATGGGCCGTTCAAATGCGGCAAGTGGTGGACCGGCGCCAACGGTCGCAACAACAACGCCGTTAGCAGGGCCAGGGGTTCACGAATCCAGTTGTCCTTGAGATTGGCCCGCGCCAAAGCGTGAAGGTTGGCGCCGCCATAGGCGATGACGGTGGCGGCGACCCGATGTCCCGCATTCGTCGCGCGGCGCTGGATCACCGGCAGGGCGACCGCGCCGAGGCTAACGCCGACCAGACTAACGCGGTCGGGATCAGCCCAGCTTTGCTGGCGGACCCAGGCGATTAGTCCGGCGACTTCATCCGGCAACTGGTGCGCGACCCGATTTGCGATCCAGGCGCGCTCGACGGCGCTGGCGCTTTTCCAGACCTCGGGGTCGAACGGATAGTCATAGGCGACAATGGCGTTGCGCCCGTGGTTTGGGATGTGATCCAGATTTCGTCGTCCGGCGCGCAGCCCCGTCAGCACAACCAATGTCGGCAAGCGATCGCCCGCCGCCAGCTTGCCGCCGCCGCCGGGGCCGCCAAGCCCGCCGGGTAGGCTGACTGTGAAGTTAACCGATCCGCCATCGGCGTTGGCGAGTGTGATGGCGTGATAGGCGCGGGGCGATGCATTTGGGGCGGTTGCATCGGTTATTGGCGTAATTGTCCGCGTCGCCAGTTGATAGAGGGGCAGCGCTTGGTGTAACAGCGTATCCGGATTCCAGATGCGCAGCCATACGGCGATCCCGGCGCCGAGCAACAGCACAAGGCAGAAGAAGAAAAGGTCGGAGGCTTTGATAATGCGCATGGGGTGTGACTATACCAGTTTGATCGGAAATAAGGAGTGATGGATGGCGGGCACGGATAAATCGCAATTAGAGGAAGATGAGTCCACGCCGGAAACACCGTCGCTGGCGGTGATCCTTGTCGAGCCGCAGATGGGCGAGAACATCGGCATGGCTAGCCGGGCGATGCTCAATTGCGGGTTGACGGATTTGCGTCTGGTGCGACCACGCGACGTTTGGCCGAACCCGAAGGCGAGCAACGCGGCCTCGGGCGCGGATGTGGTGGTGGACGGCGCGCGGGTGTTCGAAACGACGGCGGACGCAATCGCCGACCTGTCGGTGGTGTACGCGGCGACCGCGCGGCCCCGCGACATGATCAAGACGGTGATGACGCCGCGCCATGGCGTACCCAATTTGCGGCGCGAAGCCGAAGCCGGGCAAGCCTGTGGCGTTATCTTCGGCGGCGAGCGCGCGGGGCTGCACAACGACGATGTCGCACTGGCCGACGTCGTGTTGCAGGCGCCGTTGAATCCGGGGTTTCGGTCGTTGAATTTGGGGCATGCGGTGTTGATGGTCTGTTACGAATGGTATCAGGCGACAAATTCGGCGCCGGGAGAGTTCCTGACCGAAGTGCACACCCGTCAAGCGACGAAGGGAGAATTGGTGAATTTCTTCGAACGGCTGGAAGGGGCGCTGGACGACAGCGGATTTTTTCATGTCCTGGAGAAACGCCCGGTCATGGCCCGCAACATTCGCAACATCTTTCAACGTTCGCAATTGACCGAACAGGAACTGCGCACGTTGCATGGAATCGTCTCCGCCTTGATTATGCCAAGGAACGTTTGACTTGAGCTGCTAAATTCATATACTGCCGCCGCTTACTGGGAATGAGGGCTGATAAAAGCCCCGCCACGCACGTATTTTGCGATGGACTACCGGGAAACAACAACACCGACAAAACGGGAATTATCAATATGTCTAAACGTCAAAGTTCAAAGTACAAGATCGACCGGCGCCTGGGCGTCAATCTGTGGGGGCGCCCCAAGAGCCCCATTAACGGTCGCGACTATCGCCCCGGCCAGCATGGCCAGCGGCGGCGCAAACCGTCCGATTATGGCACCCAGTTGAGCGCCAAGCAGAAACTCAAAGGGTTCTACGGCAATATCGGCGAGAAGCGTTTTCGCCGCTATTACGATGACGCGGTGCGCCGCAAGGGTGACACGGGCGAGAACTTGATCGGTCTGCTGGAAAGCCGTCTGGACGCCGTCGTGTACCGGTCCAAGTTCGTGCCGACCGTGTTCGCCTCGCGCCAGTTCATCAACCATGGCCACATCAACGTGAACGGACGCCGGGTCAATATCCCCTCTTATGAGGTCAAGGAAGGCGACGTGGTGGAAATCCGCGCCAAGAGCCGCGAAATCCCGATGATCTTCGAAGCCAGTGAATCGGTGGAACGCGAAGTGCCGGAATACATCACCGCCGACCACAACAAAATGGCGGCGACGTTCCTGCGCATACCGGCCCTGGGCGATGTGCCGTACGCGACCAAGATGGAACCGAACCTCGTGATCGAGTTCTATTCGCGCTAACGGAACGACCACGCGGCGCTTCGGCGCTGCATCGAATACAAAACGGACGTCTTCATTGGCGTCCGTTTTTGTTTGCGCCGGTTTCTTTTTGGGAACGTCTGGGTTTAGAATTGGCGTAACTACGGAAACCCTATAAGCGAGACCCCCGCCATGACGACCAGCGATGTTCATTTTCTCGGCCTGACGCCGCGTGTTCTGCACGGTGTTCTGGAAATTCCCGTGTTTCATATGCGCGGCGGCACCTCCACGGGGATCGTGCTGTACGACAAGCATTTACCCACCGCGCTCGACCTGCGCGAAGAAGTGATCCGGCGCATCATGGGCGTGCCCGTGACGGGCGAGGCTTCAGGCAACCGGCAGATTACCGGGTTGGGCCGGGGCATCCCGCAAAGCAACAAGGTGTTCATCGTCGGCGCCTCGTCGCGGGACGACGCCGACATCGACAGCACGCTGGCGCAACTGGCGGCGGACAAGAGCGCCATCGACTGGAGCGTCAATTGCGGCAACATGTCGTCCGCGCTGCCGACCTTCGCCTATGAAATCGGATTGATTGATCCGGAACCGGGCGTACATCGGGTGCGTATTTTCAACACCAACACCGGCGTCGTCGTGCATGCGTTGACCGAAATCCCGGCGGGGGATGCGGCGCAAGCCGCCGATACCGAAATCCCCGGCGTCATGGGGCAATGGCCTGGCGTGCAGCTCGCCTTGCTGGAACCGGTCGGCGCCAAGACGGGGGCCTTGCTGCCGACCGGCGCCGCCGCCGACACAATTGATGGGCTCGAGGTGTCCTGCGTCGATTTGGCCGTGCCGATGGTGATAATCCGCGCCGCCGATCTGGGGTGCGACGCCAGCGAAGCGCCGGACGCGCTGGATTCCGACGGCGCCTTGAAGGAACGCCTGCAACGTATCTGGGTCGAAGCCGGTACGCGCATGGGCTTGAAGGACAAGGACGGCGCGCTTTTGAGCGAAGCGGCGCTGGCGGCCAGCGAAACAGTTCCCAAGGTTTGCATCATCGCGCCGCCAAGCGCGGAAGAAGCCGGGCGGGGGGCGAATATCCGGGTGCGGTATTTCACTCCGCAGGCCTGTCACAAATCACTGGCGGTGACCGGCGGCGCCTGTCTGGCGGCGGCTTGTTTGACGCCGGGAACGGTCGCGCACGAGATGGTCGACGGCGTTGGCGCGTTGGGTGCCGAAGAGGCGGACCACATCGTTCGCATGGCGAATCCGGCCGGGTTGTTGAAGGCGACCATCCGCGGCGCGATCAAGGGTGACGTCATCACGATGCCCAGCGCCGCCTATGAACGCAGCACGCAGATTTTGTTGCGCGGACATACGCCGCTTTACAATGCGTCGTCGGCGTTGCTGGATTATTACCGGACGTTCGCCAAGGCCGCGTAACCGTGAAATCAGGGGAGGGCGCAGCATGTTGAGTCGCGAAGACAACGAGTATTTGACGCAAACCGACCCGGGGACGCCCATGGGAACCTTCATGCGGCGCTTCTGGACGCCGTTCATGTTGTCGAAGGAAATCGCCGAACCCGATTGCACGCCGGTGCGCGTTCGGGTGCTGGGCGAATCCCTGCTGGCGTTTCGCGACAGCGATGGCCGCGTCGGGTTGGTGGATGAATATTGCCCGCATCGGCGCGTCAGTCTGTTTTTCGGCCGTAATGAAGAATGCGGCCTTCGCTGCGTTTATCATGGCTGGAAGTTCGATGTGGACGGCAATTGCGTGGATTTACCGTCCGAGCCCGCGGACAGCGCCTTTAAGGACAAGATCAGTTTGAAAGCCTATCCGGTGCGCGAGAAGGCGGGCATCGTCTGGGCCTTCATGGGGCCGGTTGAATTGATGGGCGGTCTGCCGGAACAGGAGTGGATGGAGGTGCCCGACGACCACATCTATCAATCGCGATGGTATCAGGAAAGCAACTACGCCCAGGCGGTGGAAGGCGAGATCGATTCCGCCCATGTCAGCTTCCTGCATTCCAAACTGGACAACGACGCGCCGAACAAGGCGGCGCTGACCGGGGCCTTCTTCGCCGAGGACACCGCGCCCAAATGGAAGGTCACCGAAAGCGATTTCGGGATGACGCTGGGGGCGCGGCGCCGGGTCGATGGCGGGCGCTATTACTGGCGCATGAACCAGTGGCTGTATCCATTCTATACGATGATCGCCCCGACGCCGGGCGAATCCCGGACCGTGCGCATGTGGGTGCCAGCCGACGACGGCCATTGCAATATCATTTGCATCACCTACCGCAACGACCACGCGGTTTCCGAACAGGAACTGCATAATTGGAGCACCGGCGCGGTGGCCCATGCGGCGCTGATTCCCGGTACGTTGACCCCGGCGGCGAACAGCAGCAACAATTACAACATTGATCGTGACTTCCAGCGCCGGGAATCCTTCACTGGCATCGCGGGCGTTCGCGCCCAGGATGCGGCGATGACCGAAAGCGCGGGGGCCATCGTGGACCGGTCGCTTGAGCATCTCGGCACGTCCGATACGGCGATCATCAAAATGCGCAGGCTCCTTACCGATGGCGCCCGAGATCTGGAGAAGGGCGTGGAGCCATTGGCCGCGCGGGACGGTTCATTGTACCGAATTCGGTCCGATTCCGTGATCATCGACGAGGATGTAGATTTCGATGAAAAACCGGATATCCTGGAAGGCATGCGAGTGAATGCGCACGCGGCGGAATGATAGGCGGGGCGCTACAGGTCAACGATTCCATCACGCTTGACCCCGACGACATCGAGGAAAGCTTTATCCGCGCGCCGGGCGCCGGCGGTCAAAACGTCAACAAGACGGCGTCCGCCGTGCAATTACGGTTCAAGGCGCGCCAATGCCGGGCCTTGCGGAACGATGTGTTTCTGCGTCTTAAGGATCTGGCCGGGCGGCGCATGACTCGCGACGGGGACATCGTGATTACCGCGAATACATTTCGAACCCAGGAACGCAATCGACGCGATGCGCGGGACCGTTTGGTCGCGCTTATCCAACAGGCGGCCGTGCCACCCCGAACGCGCGTGGCGACAAAGGTGTCGAAGGGGGCGAAGCAACGGCGGATGGAGAATAAACGCCGAGCCGGCGCGCGCAAACAAACGCGGGGCCGGGTGAACCCAAATGATTAAACCGCTTGTCGTTGGTTTGGCGTTATTGTGTCTGACCGCGTCCAATATTAGCCGGGCCGACGAATACCGTCGCTTTGAAACCCGGCCCGGAGTCACCGTGTCCGCCATCGTCGTCGCGCCGAAAGTCCCGCGCGCCGTGGCGATTTTGTTTTCGGGGGGACGGGGCGTAATCGGCGTCAGGCCGGAAGGAACGATCCGGTATGCGAGTAATTTTCTGGTCGCGAGTCGGGATCGCTTTGCGCGAAACGGGATTGTCGCTGTCGTTGTCGACGCCCCGTCCGACCGCATCAACGAAGGGTTGGAGGGCGGTTTCAGGGAAAGCGCCGCCCATGCCGATGACATTCGCCACGTGATCCAGGCGTTGCGCCGCGATTACAAGCTCCCCCTTTGGCTCGTCGGCACTAGCCGGGGCTCCACGTCGGTTGCGAACGCAGGTATTCGCCTGCAAGACGCGCCGCCCGACGGACTCGTTCTGACATCTTCGATATCCCGTGAAAACCGGCGGGGCGGAAATTTGCTGGATATGAAGCTGAGTGAAATACGGGTTCCCACCTTGGTGGCGCATCACCTGGAGGATGAGTGCTGGGTCACGCCCTATGACGGCGCCGTTGAAATAGAGGATGCTTTGACGGGGGCTGGTCGTGCGGAATTGATGGCGTTTGACGGCGGTGAACAATCAGGAAATCCCTGCAAGCCATTTTCGCACCACGGATTTCTTGGCCAACGGGACGCCGTGATCCGGACCATAGCCGACTGGATTCATGCGAACGCAACATTTTAGAGACACCGCAAGTATTAAGCAGGTATTAAAGTATGGGAACGAATTATTAACGTTTTGGTGATGAATATGCCGCATGAGTGATGTAATTGACTTTGAATTGCCGGACGAATGTAGTTCCAATATATTGGAATTATTTGAGTATTGGCGCTCGATCCATCCGGAATCGGGCCTGCCTGCGCGGCGCGATTTCGATCCGCTTGGCCTACCCCCAGCCTGTTGGCCGAATATCAGTTTGATGGATGTTACGAAAGACCCGCTTCGGTTTCGGTTTCGGCTCGTGGGGACGGAAGTCGTTCGATTTAAACGACGTGACGGAACGGGTCAGTGGCTCGACGAATTTATTCCCGGTTTCGAAAATTGCCCCGGATTCGAAATGTTTCGAACCTGCGCCATGACGGGGAGGCCGGAATATGGGAAGAACATTGTCGAATCGGAAGATGAAGGGGGCGCCGCCAGGATTGAACGTATTTGTCTGCCCCTGGCGTCCGACGGTGTTAATGTCGATGTGCTTTTGCTGATGACGAACTTCCACGACAACCGCAAAGGTCGTCGGATGCGCGCGCTTTAACCTGGGACTTTACAAACGTTCTGGATAAAAGTTCTGAGGCGTCAGCCGCCTTCAATCGCGGGAAGAAAGCAGATTTCGCTATCCGCCCCAATCGGTTCCAGCAAAGCGTCGTGATAAATCTGTCCGTCGATCGCGACGGCCATATCCGTTTGCAACACCTTGCCCAACCCCGGAAAATCCGCGTCGAGCGCCCGCAATAACGTGCGAACGTCTTTCGCATCGACGTGGAGTTTTTCCTGTCCGCCTGTGAACTGTTTGGCGATGTCCCGGTACAGCAATACTTCGGCCATGGGTTAGCCCTTTCGGTCGATGGCGTCCAGAATACGTGGCGGCGACATTGGCAAATCCGTCATGCGTAATCCAATGGCGTCCTCCACCGCGTTCGCCACGGCGGCCATTGGCGGCACGATGGGCACTTCGCCAACGCCCCGAACGCCGAAGGGATGCGTTGGATTGGGCACCTCGATCACGACCGTGTCGATCATCGGCAAGTCGGATGCGACCGGAATGCGATAATCCAGGAAACCGGGGTTTTGCAACCGGCCATCCTCGCCATAAATGTATTCCTCGTTCAACGCCCAGCCGACGCCCTGGGCGACGCCGCCCTGGATTTGACCTTCGACGTAACTGGGATGAATGGCCCGTCCAACGTCCTGCAGCGCGGTGTAGCGCAAAATCGTGACCTTGCCGGTTTCGGGGTCGACCTCGACATCGCAAATATGGGTGCCGAACGCGGGACCCGGCGCCTGAACGTTCTTGTAGCTCCGGGCGTTGATCGGTCCGCCGCCGGCCCCGGTCTTGGAGGCCAGGTCATGCAGGGTCAACGGTGGGAATTCGCCGGCGTTGGCCCCGGCCGGGCGCGCCTCACCCTCTTCCCAATCGACGGCTTCCACGTCGATATCCCAAATCCGCGCCGCGCGTTGGCGCAGTTGTTGGACGACATCGCGTGCCGCTTCGGTCACCATCATGCCCAGCGCGAAGGTGACGCGGCTGCCACCTGTGTGGCGGTTGAACCCGATGGAGCTGGTGTCGGCGATGATCGCCCGCACCTTGTTCACGTCAATTTCGAGAATTTCGGCGGCCATGATCACCAGGGACGCCCGCGAACCGCCAATATCGGGCGCGCCCGACGTCACGGTGACGGTGCCGTCTTCGTTAATGCTGACGGCCGCCGTCGATTCGCCGCCGACGTTGAACCAGAATCCCGAGGCGACGCCGCGTCCCTGGTTCGGGCCCAGTGGAGCTTTGTAGTGGGGATGATTTTTCGCCGCCTCCAGCGTTTCCTTAAAGCCAACGACGCCAAAGGTTGGACCATGCGCTGTTCGGGTGCCTTGTCCCGCCGCGTTCAATTCGCGCAGCGCCAAGGGGTCCATGCCAAGCTTGCGCGCGACCATATCAATAGTGCTTTCCGCCGCGTACGCGGAAATTGGCGCGCCGGGGGCGCGGTAGGCGACCGCTTTAGGCCGGTTGGTCACGACGTCGTATCCAACCGATTCGACGTTATCGATGTCGTAAGGCGCGAAACAGCACATGCAACCCGGCTGAATCGGCGCGCCGGCAAAGGCGCCGGCCTGGAAATTCAACACGGCGGACGCGGCGACAATGCGACCGTCTTTTTTCGCGCCGATCTTGATCGTCATCGACGACCCCGATGTCGGGCCGGTGCCCCGGAAGACGTCTTCGCGGGACATCGTCATTTTAACGGGACGTCCCGCCTTTTCCGACAGTAGTAACGCCACGGGTTCCAGGTAGACGTTGGTCTTCCCACCGAAACCGCCGCCAATTTCCGCCGGCGTCACCCGGATATCGGCGATCTGCCGACCCAGCAGGTGGGCGCAATATTGGCGGACCATGAAGTGACCCTGGCTGCTGCACCAGATCGTAGCCTGTCCATCCTTGGCGCTGTTGGCGACCACGGCGTGCGGTTCGATGTAGCCTTGGTGAACCGGTTTCGTCGTGAAGCTTTCCTCCACCACGATATCGGCGGCGGCGAACCCTTCGTCGATGTCGCCTTTGGAGAAGCTGATGCGTTTGGCGACGTTGGATGGGTTTCCCGGTTTGGGTTCCACCCCGGCGGTGAACATGTCGTCGTGCAACACCGGCGCATCGGGTTTCATCGCCTCATCCACGTCGATGACATGGGGCAGGACTTCGTATTCGACCTTGATCAACGCAATCGCTGCTTCGGCGGCGGCGCGGTTTGTCGCGGCGACAGCGGCGACGGCGTGACCGTCGTAAAATACCTTGTCGCGCGCCATCAGGTTTTTGGACAAATCATGATAATTCGGCGGGCTCTCGCCCTTGATGGCGTTTTCCTTCGTGATTTCCGGGAAGTCTGCGGATGTTACGACGGATTTGACGCCAGGAACCGCTTCAGCCTTGGCTGTGTCAATTGACAGGATGCGCGCATGCGCATGGGGACTGCGTAAAATTTTGCCGATCAGCATGCCGGGCAGGGTGAAATCCGCGCCGAAGGTAGCGTGCCCCGTGACCTTGTCGACTCCATCGGGCCGGATTGTCCGGGTTCCGACCCACTTGAATTCCTTGTCCGCTTCCGCCATGTCGATCCCTCTTTTCGAGCTTTTTCCGAATTGATGGTTGATAATAGCCGCCTCTACAGCACCGCGCCATATGATCATGGTTTAGGATGGTATCATGGACAAACAGCTATTGATCGTCGCGCACGCGCCGTCGCCGAACACTCAGCGATTACTCGACGCGGTCGTTTCCGGCGCCAGCCACCCCGACATTGGCGGCGTCGCCGTCAAGGTGATGTCACCCTTCGACGCCGGACCGGAGGACGTGTTGTCGGCGCGCGGGATCATTTTGGGGACCACGGAAAACCTGGGTTATATGAGCGGGGCTTTGAAGGATTTTTTCGATCGCGTCTACTACCCGTGCCTTGAGGAAACCCAAGGGGCGCCCTACGCCCTGTTCATTCGCGCGGGCCATGACGGTACGGGGACGCGACGCGGCGTTGAAACCATCGTGACAGGGCTGCGCTGGCGCGCGATTCAGGAACCACTGATATGCCGGGGTGAATTTCAGGACACGTTCGTCGATCAATGCGAAGCATTGGGTATGACGATGGCGGCTGGGCTTGAAGCGGGCGTTTTCTAACAAAAAATCGCCCGGCGTTTCAGCCGGACGATTTAATTTGAATTGACGATGCTGGGATTTATTCGGCCGCGGCCGCTTTATCTTCGAACAACGTCCCGACATAAAATTCACGACGTTTCAGACTCTTAACGAACTCGGTGTCAAAGGTGTCGACAACGGAGCCTGTCACCTGGTCGGTCGCCAGCAAGGCGTCTGACCAGGCCTGAACAAGCGGGAAGTCCTTCAATATCCCCGTTTGTAATTTTTGTTCGGCGAACGCGAAGCGCTGGAAAAACGGCGCATACGCCGCATCCACGAGACTGATCTTGTCGCCGTTGAAGTACGGGCCGTCATTTTCCCGTTCATCGGAAAGCGCCTGTTCAAGTTTGGCGATACGGGCCGGCGCGGCTTC
>JABJJH010000556.1 GCA_018660965.1 Rhodospirillaceae bacterium
AAACCATTTTCCGGGCGTCGTGCTTGGCATGTCGGGCGGTATCGATTCAGCAGTTTCTGCCGCCGTTGCTGTTGATGCCCTGGGCGCGGACAAGGTCCATTGTGTGATGATGCCCTCGCGCTTTACCGGGGATGAAAGCCTGGACGATGCCAAACAATGTGCCGATGCCCTGGGCGTGCGATATGACAGTGTGGCCATCAAACCGGCCGTTGAAAGTTATGAAACTATGCTGGGTGGCCTGTTTGAAGGCACCGAAGTGGACACCACAGAAGAGAATATTCAGGCCCGTATTAGAGGCGTGACTCTGATGGCGCTGAGCAACAAGTTCGGCGCGATGGTACTGACAACCGGCAACAAATCCGAAATGTCGGTTGGATACGCGACGTTGTACGGCGACATGTGCGGCGGGTTTTCCGTGCTCAAGGATGTTTACAAAATGGATGTGTTTGCGCTCTGCCGCTGGCGCAACGAGAATTTTCCGGAAGGCCTGAAGGGCCCGGACGGGCTGGTCATGCCGGAACGAATCATCACCAAACCACCGTCGGCGGAATTGCGCCCGGACCAGAAGGACGAAGATTCACTGCCGCCCTATGAACAGCTAGACGACATCCTGCAATGTCTGATCGAACATGAAATGGGCCTGGACGAAATCACCTCACGCGGCCACGCGCCGGAAGTGGTGCAGCGCATCTGGCAAATGCTCGACCTTGCGGAATACAAACGTCGGCAGGCTCCGCCGGGCGTCAAGTTGTCCAGCCGCGCGTTTGGCAAGGATCGGCGCTATCCGATCACCAACACTTTCCGCAAAATAATTTAGGCCGGACATGGCGGCGGCGGACACTCTGGCGCTCGCAACCGCTCATCTTCGTGCGGGCCGTCTTGATGCGGCGTTGAGCGAAGCGAAAACCGTGCTGGGCGACGACCCGGGCAACATGGACGCCATGTTGTTGTGTGGCCGCATCATGCGCCGCGCGGGGCGTAACGAAGACGCCATGAACCTGTACGAGCTGATCCTGTCGCATGTTCCCGATAACGCCGAAGCCCACGGCGGTCTGGGCGCGGCGCTTGGCGGCCTGGATCGCTACGGCGCCGCCATTAACGCGCTGCGGCGCGCGGTTGAACTCAATCCGGATTATTTCGAAGCCTGGGCCTTTCTCGCTGAAGCGCTGGTGCAACAGGGCAAGACGGCGGACGCCATGGATTGCTTTGAAAAATCACTCGCGATCCAACCCTTTAACGCTGCGGCGATTGGCAAGCATTTGTTCTATGCGACCTTTGATCCGCGTTACGACCCGGCGCGCGTGTTTGACCTCAACCGCGCCTGGGGGGCGCAGTTGGAACGGGCGGTTGCGCCCGCACCTCATAAACGGCCGGACCGGCCTTCGGAACGCATTCGTATCGGGTATTTGTCGGACGAATTTTACGAACGCGTCACGGCGCGCTTCATCGAACCCGTCTTCCAGGCGCATGACCGCGCGCGGTTTCACGTCACCGCCTATAGCCGCGCGGGCGTTCGGGACGACACCGCCGACCGGCTGCAAGACGCGGTGGATTGCTGGCGTGATGTTTCGAGCCTGGATGACGCGGGGGTTGCGCAGCGTATCCAAAAGGACGGGATCGATGTTCTCGTCTTGTGTACGTCCTACCGGGCTGAATCCCGCGCGCCCCTGGCCTATAAGCCCGCGCCGGTGCAGGTGTGTTATTCAAATCTGGTGTCGACCACGGGCCTTTCGGGCGTCGATTATTTGTTTACCGAAACCTTGACCGACCCGCCGGGCAGCGAGGCCTTTTATACCGAAAATCTGGTCCGGTTGAGCAATCGCAACATCTACGGGCCACCTGGCGGGATGAATATCGATGTGTCATCGCCGCCGTGCGTGGGAAACGGATACGTCACGTTTGGAAGCTTCAACAATATCGGCAAAATTGGCCCGGAGGTCGTGGCGGTCTGGGCGCGTGTTCTCACCGCATCGCCAACCGCCCTGCTGGTGCTGAAAAGCGTCGACCGGTTCGAGGATGACGGCGCCGTATCGTATGTCACGGATATGTTCGCGGAACACGGAATTGACCCGGACCGCTTCGATTTATTAAGGGGAGACCCGGATTTGGCGGCGCATTTGAAGCGGTATCATGACGTGGATATCGCGCTCGACCCATTCCCCTGCAACGGCGGCACGACGAGCTGCGAGGCGTTGTGGATGGGCGTGCCGGTTGTGACCATGGCGGGCGACACCTTCATGGGCCGCCAGGGCGTCAATTATCTGACCAAGCTGGATTTGCCGGATTTAATTGCGACGACGCCCGATGACTATGTCGATGCGGCGGTGCGGCTGGCGTGCGATCCGGATCGTATCGCGACGTTGCGGCGGACCTTGCGCGGGCGCGTCGAAGCGCGCCTGTTCGACGCGCCCGCCCATGTCGCGGAACTGGAAACGGCGTATCGGGAAATGCATCGACGGTTTAAGGAGGGCGAGACGCCGTCGCCGTTTTCGGTGACCGGCGCCCGCGTCAATCCGGATTTATAGGGAAGCGGCATTTATGCAACGGATATGTTTTGTCGGCGCGTCGAACGTGGAAGGCCAGGGCGACGAAACCGGCGTGGGCTGGGTCGGTGGGCTGAGTGAGATGTGCGCGGCGGCGGGGTCGCCGTTCATATCCTATAATCTGGGCGTTCGCGGGCAGACGATGGCGCAAATAACCGACCGCGCCGCGCCCGAATGCGCGCCGCGACTCCCGAATGCGGACTCCGGGCAGATCGTTATGGCGACCGGCGTCAACGATCTGGCCCACATTCGCAATGAACCGCCCCGACTCACCCTGGATGATATCGCTGCGGTCCTGGCCGATGCGCTGCCGGCGATACAGGCGGTCGCGCCCCTGATCGTTCTGGGCCCGACGCCGGTCCACGAAGCGAAAATGCCGATGCTGGTGGGACCGAAACTGGTCTCGGTGGATTTGCGGAACGCCGATATCGCCACGGCGAACGAACGCTATCGCGCCGTGTGTCTGGACGCGGGCGCGGCGTATCTCGACCTCTTTGATACGTTGCGCGCCGATGCGGCCTATCGGGACGGCCTGAATGCGAATGATGGGCTGCATCCGAACGCGTCGGGGTATCGGTCGATGGCCGCGCATATTTTCAACGCCCGCGAATGGAAACGGCTAGCGTGATGATTCGGAAGTACGTCCCATAAAATGGGACGGAATTCTGTATCTGAATCACACTAGATTCAATAAGTAGTGCGCTGATTCACGGGAAATTCAATGATATGAATTTCACGATCAGGGCACTTGGCCCGCTTGCATCGTAAAGGGTTGGCTGGCATATGTGACCGCCACGCACGAAACACCACCGGACACGCCTTGTGACTCTGCAGTTGTACAACACTCTGGCCCGCGCGAAGGAACCCTTCGCGCCCATCGACCCGAACCATGTGCGAATGTATGTGTGTGGCCCGACGGTGTACGATCTGATCCACATCGGCAACGCCCGACCCATCGTCATCTTCGATGTCCTGTTTCGTTTGTTGACTCATTTGTTCCCGAAAGTGACGTATGCGCGGAACATTACGGATGTGGATGACAAGATTAACGCACGGGCGTTGGAAACCGGCGTCGATATCCGTCAGCTGACCGGGGAAACGACGGAACGTTTTCATCAGGATGCGCATGCGCTGGGCGCGCTGGAACCCGATGTCGAACCGCGCGCAACCGATCATATCGTGGAAATGATCGCCTTGATTGAACGGTTGATTGAGTCCGGGAACGCGTATGCGACCGAGGACGGTCACGTGCTCTTTCATGTTCCCTCGATGCCGAACTACGGCCGCTTGTCCGGACGCAACCGGGATGAATTGATCGCCGGCGCCCG
>JABJJH010000305.1 GCA_018660965.1 Rhodospirillaceae bacterium
AATGACATATCCGGATTCGCCCGCTCGATTCCGCGCCTCGGCGTCGAACATTTCGCTGTAACGCCAGTGCAGCGACCCGCCACAGGCGATGTGCACGGCCCTTTCAGTCACCGCCGCGCCGTCGCCGTCGAACAGTTGCAATTGCGTGTCCGAGGCGCCGCGCCACGGGGTGGAGGCGCAATAGATCAAATGGCACATCGCGTCCTGGGGGGCGGGCGCCACGCGGAGGAATAGTCGCGTGCTCAACCCCGGCGCGGGGCCGCTATAAGATTGCGGTTCGGCGCCGAATGTCAGGGCGGTGTTAAAAATATGCGCGCCGAAACTGGTGTCGGCCCCGTGACCGGTGTGACGGTCCTCGTATCGAAACAAGCCATGCAGCCATCCATCGGCCTCGCCGCCATCGGCGAAGTCGTACACGAATTCCAGATGACCGTAGCCGTCCGGGAGCGTGTCGAGATCCGATAGCGCGTCGTCCACGTTCAACACGGATGCGTGATCGCGGGCGAGGCGGCCAAAGGCGTGGCGCGCGACTTCCTGGCCCTGCGAATCGTAGAGCAGGGCGGCCACCGGCAGAGTCGACTGGCCCGTGGACATGGGCGTTGGCAAGGCGAGGGTGCGGAATCGCGCCGTCGGCAAAATCGGCGCAGGCAACAGAAAGCCCTTGCCCATCAGGTTCCCCAGTTCGGCGATGCGCGAATCCGGCCGCAAATCGGTTCGTTCGACATTCGGGTGGGATATGCGGCGGCGCGTCTCGCCATTGGGGCTGTTGGTAACAACTTCGTAGCGGGGCCGGACGATATGCTTGCCCGCGTGAATTTCGATTTGCGATGGCCATCGCAAGTCCGGCAAAAGTGACGCTGCGTCCAGGGCGTAGGTGCCAAAAGGCGGCACGGCGCGATCCAGCGGGACGATGGTCGAATCCCCCATGCGCGCCAGACCGATGGCGCCGGCGGGAATGGGACAGGGGTGGCTGTTCTGCACCCATAAAATCACGGTTTCATCGGCGTTCGGCGCGGGCAGCCCGGCGTAGAAATCGGCGGGCCAGGCATTGGCGTCATGCGTGCAGGACAGAATGGTTTCGTCGTCGCCATAGGTGTCCAACGCGTATTTCACAACGTCATGCCCGGCGGCGTTCACCACGTGCAGAAACAACTGCCCGGTGAACGGGCCGATGGAAAAGCGTTCGCGGATCGCCTGGCTGTCGATGGTTACGGCGCCTTTTGGCGGCGTTTCCCACCATTCGGCCAGGTGCGCGCCGTTGTCGCCCATTAGAAGGCACCAGATTCGTGCGTCCGTCGCGCCGTACCCGGCCCAGTAATTCGCCGTAACAATACGGGTGTGATGCCCATCCCCGTCGCGAAAGAACGCGAAGTTCGTGGCGAAGTTCAGCGGATCGAGATAATGGCCTGGATTGGTCAGCATGGCGTCATTCAGGCGGATCGAATCGAGGCTTTCAATCGCGGAACCCGGTGGGACCAGATCGCGAATATGGTCGATCATGCGCGCGGCGTCGAAATTAATCACCAAAACCGTGGCGACGGCGGCGTGTGGCAAGGCGGTGACAGGCTGGGCGGCGTGTCCGAGAATCCGGTTGCCAATCGCGTCGATGTCCTGAACATAAACCCCGGCGATTTCGAGCGCGGTTAAATCGTGCAGTTCCGCGAATGCGTTCGCATTGCCCAAGGGGTCGTAAATCGCGACCGGTCCCGTCTCCGCCAAACGTTGAACCAACGCATGGGCTTTTTCCGCCGCCAGGGGATGGCCGACAGCCTTGAAAAAACTGAAGCCGCCGTCCTTATTACTGAAGGTGTCGATATTTAACGCCATGAACTTCAATCGCCTTTCGCGGAGTTTTCTTCCCGCTTATTTCATTCCGGCCTTGACAGGATTTGGCGCTCAAACCCTGATTCGCTCGATTGTCCGGATGAAAAGAACAAAATAGAAACATATCTCGGCGGCGTGTCGATGTCCGCCATGAGCCATGGGAAAAAATATACGAATTTTGGGGATTCCACGCAATCGGCGTCTCTGCGGCGCCGTGCGTCATGGCGTCACGGTTGCTGTGTTTGGGGCAGTTTTGCGGCGCGGGCGCTGAAGCGTTTGTGAATTTCAGCCGCCGCGCGTCCGGTTTCATCCAACGGCTCGTAAGACCATTGATCCGCCTTCCCGGTGAAGGGCCGGGTGAAGCCCGCCTCTTGGAAATGCCGGTGAAAGGCGTCGAATTTTGCGCTGCCGCCGTCCAGGTCGATAACGTGAACCGGCTTCCCGGTGCGGCACGCCTCGGAGACCATGTTGACCGAATCGGCGGTGACCACGATGTGGTCTGCGAGACCCAGAAGTCCGAAATAAGGATTATCGCCTTCACCGTCCCACACGAAGGCGTTGGCGCCGGTGAGCTGCGCTCGCAATATGGCTTCATTGTCCGCGCCGGTGCGCCGCGACGCCGTGACCGCGAGTCCGCCGCCTGTTTCGGCGGCGAAGGTTTTCAGCCGGGCGGCGATGTCTTTGGTCAAGGCAGGCGTCAACCGGTGCGCTCTGCTGCCGCCGCCGATCAGTACGGCGATCAGTGGGCGCGGCAACCCGGCCAGCATCGGCGCGAAGGCTTTCGCCGCTTCGGCCAGTCGCGCGGGGGTGACGCGATGAATGGCGCCGCGCGTCGCCACGACATTGTC
>JABJJH010000559.1 GCA_018660965.1 Rhodospirillaceae bacterium
CTGTTGGGGGAACTTGGCCTTCAACGGTTCACGGCGCCGGTTGTTCTGGAAGGCGGCGCCATTCATGTCGATGGGCGGGGAACCCTATTGACCACGGAATCTGTCCTGTTGAACGAAAACCGCAATCCCGGCCTGACCCGTGACGCGATGGCGCATATACTGGGCGACTGGCTTGGCGTCGAAAAATTTATCTGGCTTGCGGGTGGATTGGCGGGCGATATGACCGATGGGCATGTGGACAATGTCGCATGTTTCGTTCAACCCGGCGTCGTGTTGGCGCAGATATGCAGCGATCCTGCCGATCCGAACCATGCAATTTTGAAGGACAATCTTCGTATTCTGGCAGCGAGCACGGACGCGCGGGGCGAACCCTTGACCGTTTTGACCGTGGAGCAACCGGAACCGGCAGTCGAATCGGGGGAACGTCTTGCACTGTCCTATGTGAATTTCTATATCGCTAATGGTGGGGTCGTGATGCCGGCGTTTGGGAGCCCGCAAGACGCCGCTGCCTACGATGTCGTCGCGAAGGCGTTCCCGGACCGGGAGGTCGTTCAAATTGACGCGCGGGCCATTTTGAAGGGCGGCGGCGGCATCCACTGCATTACGCAACAACAACCCGCCGCGCTGTGGCCATGAATTCGAAAGGAAGTCCAAATGCTCCGCTGGTTCACAATTGCGATGGTCGCCATCGGCGTTGCGGGTTGCGCCGTTCAATCGGCGGACGAGGACTCCATCGTTATCAAACACACCAGCGCCCAGCCCGGCCTGGCCAAATGGACGGCGGAAGATCATTGCGCCCAATACGGCAAACGCGCGGTTTTCGTGGTCAAGGCGCCGCGTGAATCCTCCGGTCTGGTTCCCGACACCAATGTCAGCGTCTACGACTGCGTGAAATAGGGATGGAGTGCAGCGAATGACGGTCATGGTCGCGGCGGCGCAGATGGCGTGCAACCCGGATCGGGCGGTCAATATCGCGCGCGCCGAAGACTTGATTCGCGACGCCGCCGGACGCGGCGCTAATATCATCCTGTTGCAGGAATTGTTCGAGACGCCGTACTTTCCTGCCGATAAGGACGACGCCCATTTCGCCTTGGCCCGCCCCTTTGCCGAAAACGCCATGATTGCGCATATGGCGGCCCTCGCCGGGGAATTGGGCGTGGTGCTTCCGGTCGGGTTTTTCGAGCGCCATGGCGCGCAATATTACAATTCCCTGGTGGTGATCGACGCCGATGGGCGGGTCGGTGGGTTGTACCGGAAAAGCCATATCCCCGAAGGGCCGGGGTACGCGGAAAAACATTTTTTCGCGCCGGGCGATACCGGGTTTCGGGTCTGGGAGACTCGCTTTGGGACCCTGGGCGCCGCCATCTGCTGGGACCAATGGTTTCCCGAATGCGCGCGGTCGATGGCGCTGCAAGGCGCGGAAATACTGCTCTACCCGACCGCCATCGGCAACGAGCCCCCGGATCCGGACTATGACAGCAGCGCCCATTGGCGGCGCGTCATGCAAGGCCACGCGGCGGCGAACATGATCCCGGTCGTCGCCGCCAATCGCGTCGGCGTGGAAGCGAACCCCGGCGTCGACATGACTTTTTACGGGTCGTCTTTCATTACCGATGCGACCGGCGCGATTGTCGCCGCGGCGCCACGTGATGGGGAGGCCGTCATTACCGCCGAATTCGATTTGGACGCGATCCGGGCGCAACGCCGCGACTGGGGCCTGTTTCGCGACCGGCGGCCCGATTTATATGGCCGCTTGACGGATGGCGGCTAACGTCAGGTCCACTCGGAAACGAATTCACTTGAGTCCGGACGGGGCTTTTCGCTCATGGCCCGGCGCGGCGTGCCGAAATACACAAACCCGATAATTTCATCGTCCTCGGACAGCCCGAACGCGGATTTGATATGCGGATCGCGCGCATTCTTGCCGGTGGCGAGGAAGCTGCCGAAGCCCCGCGCATGGGCCGCGTTCATCATGTTCTGAACCGCCGCCGCGGTGGCGACGATTTGTTCGACCTTCGGCACGTTGGCCTTTTCATGGGACACCTTCGTGCAGGCGACGACGACCAGCGGCGATCGCAGCGGACGGCCCTGTTCCTTCGCAATCGCTTCCTCGTCCGCGTCGGGCGTGTGCTTCAGCATGGCCTCGACGAACAGCGCGCCGAGTTTTTCACGCGCGGCGCCGCGCACGATATGGAATCGCCACGGTTGCAGGGCGCCGTGATCGGGCGCGCGCATCGCCGTCGCCAGAATTTCATCCAGCGCCTCGCCGTCCGGCGCCGGGTCCAGCAACAATTTCGGCGGCACGGAAGTTCGCGACATCAATGCTTCAATGGCGTCCATATCAACCCTCGATCTTCATTGGCGTGAAAATTCTGTTTATATATATGGTGAATTGACCGGCGTTGGCCAGTGTTTGACTTGTCTTCGCTCTGGCGGGCTTGCAGGATTGGCCAACGGGAGAGCAGGGTGAAAAGGGAAGGCGTATGAACATAGCCAGTCAATTGATCCGGTCGGGTCTGGCGCAAGGCGACAGGCCCGCCGTCGCGCGCGGCACGAACGTGCTGACGACCTATGCCGAGTTGTCCGACAGGGTGGCGCGGCTGGCGCGGGCGTTGCGCGAGACCTGCAAGCTGGATTCCGGCGACCGGGTGGCGTTGGCGATGAAAAACTGCCCCGCGTTTCTGGAGGTGCTGTACGCCTGCTGGCACGCGGGTCTGGTCGCCGTGCCGGTCAACGCCAAGCTTCACCAAACCGAATTCGCCTACATTCTGGCCAACAGCGGGACGCGTTTGTGTTTCGCCACCGACGATCTGGTGGAAACACTGGCGCCGCTGGTGGAGGGGGGGCTGGAACGCCTTATCTGCGTCGATACGCCCGACTACGCCGCGCTGCTGAACGCCGACCCGATGCCCTGCGCGACGCGCCAACCCGAAGACGCCGCGTGGCTGTTCTACACCAGCGGCACCACCGGCCAGCCGAAGGGCGCCACGTTGAGCCACCGGAACCTGCTGGCGATGTGCCACTGCTACTTCGCCGATGTGGATCAGGGCGCGCCGTGGGATTGCATCCTGCACGCCGCGCCGATGAGCCACGGTTCCGGCCTGTATGGGTTGCCGCATGTGGCGCAGGCGTCCTGCCATGTGCTGCCGGAAAGCGGGCGTTTCGACCCGCCGGAAATTTACGCGCTGATCGAAGCCTGGCCCAACCTGTCCTTCTTCGCCGCGCCGACGATGGTGAAGCGCCTGCTCGACGATACGATGGACCGCGACACGTCGAACCTGAAATCCATCTTCTACGGCGGCGGCCCCATGTACGTGTCCGATTGCCGCGCCGGGCTGGAACGCTTCGGCCCGAAACTGGCGCAGCTTTACGGCCAGGGCGAAAGCCCGATGACGATCACCGCGC
>JABJJH010000340.1 GCA_018660965.1 Rhodospirillaceae bacterium
CCCACTGATCAATGTCGTTTCGGCCCCAAGCCGCGCCAGCGCTGCGGCGATGGCGTGCCCCTGTTTGCCGGAAGACCGGTTGGCGAGATAGCGCACCGGGTCGATGGCTTCATGCGTCGGGCCGCTGGTCACCAGCGCACGCCTTCCGCTTAAGGGTCGAGCTCCGCTATGGGAAAAATGCGCGCCGACCGCCGTCACGATATCGGAAACCTCTGACATCCGCCCGAAGCCGAATTCGCCGCACGCCATGTCGCCTTCAACCGGTCCAACGCGCAGCACGCCGCGTGATTCCAGAGTTGCGACATTCGCCTGGGTCGCGGCGTGTTCCCACATGCGCACGTTCATGGTGGGCGCGACCATGACCGGCTTGTCCGTCGCCAGCAACGCCGTCGTCGCCAGATCGGTCGCCAGACCAGCGGCCATTTTGGCCATGATGTCCGCCGTGGCGGGCGCAACCAGAAGAAGGTCGGCTTCCCGCGACAGCCGGATATGGCCCATCTCCGACTCGTCGGTCAGCGAGAAAATATCGGTATAAACCTTGTCCTCGCTTAACGCCGACACCGACAAAGGCGTCACGAAGGCGGCGCCCCCTTCGGTCAGCACGCACCGCACCTCCGCGCCCTGCTCGCGCAGACGCCGGATCAGGTCGAGGCTTTTAAACGCCGCGACCCCACCGGCGATAATCAACAAAATGCGCTTTCCGGTCAGCAAGGATTGGTTCCGATCATCTGGGGATCCGCCAAACTACATTTTCATCGCTGTATTTAACCTAATGTCACGGCCCCGTCGATGCAAGGCGCGCGGATGCACACACGACCCCGCCCACCCTGGCGACTTTCTTTTGTTGAATTGACGCAAATCAACGCGCTCGCGCCCGCGCATTCCTATAATGGCCAACCCCACAAAGGCAGGAGGAGTGTGATGCAAACCGCAAAAAACCATGACGTACCTGTGACCTCCGGCGTCGATGACAGCGTCACGCCGTTTTGGCCGCATTTGTTCGAGCCGTTCCGCAACGCCGCCAGCAGTCTGGCGACGTTCTTTTCGCCCAGCGTCGATGCGTCGACGGCAAATGACCGCTATGAAATCAATGTCGAGTTACCAGGCGTCGAGGCCGATGACATCGACGTGACCCTGGACGACGGCGTTCTGACGTTAAAGGGCGAAAAACGCGAAGAGCGCGAGGAAAAAGGCAAGTCGTTTTACTTTTCGGAACGCCGCTATGGGTCGTTCCAACGTTCGTTCCGGCTACCCGCCGATGTCGGCGCCGACGATATCGACGCCACCTTCAAGAATGGCGTTTTAACCCTAGGCATCCCGAAATTGAATCCGGCGCCTCGGGAGGTGAAGAAAATCCAGATCAAATCATAATGGTTTGGACCGGAGTGCGCCGCAACCGTAGTTTTTAGACGTCGCGCACCCCGGTCATCGACTTAAGACGCCGTAAATCCACAGCAGGAGGAACGCAAACAGACCTTCCACCGATATGACCAGCAGCGCGGTTGGAACGCCGAAGGATTCGGCCATCCAACCCACGTTCAGAAACCCGATGGGCCCCGTGCCGATGCACAGCGCCAACACGCCGAACACCCGGCTGCGGTATTCCGGCTGCGCCCCCAGATAGGTCAGCGTGCTTTGCATGGTCGCGAAGCAAGCCCCGGCGAGCCCCATGACCGTCAACGACAGCGCGGCGGCGATGAAAGAATGATTCGGCCCGCCCGCGACAAAGGACAAGATGCCGAGATAGAAGATCATGACGAGATAGAGCGACGCCCCCCACAGGAAAATGCGCCCGAACTGCACCGGCGTCGCATACAGCGCAACGACCATCGCCCCCAGGAACGCGCCGAATCCTTCCAAGCTGGATAATAAGCCAACCTGAAACGGGTCCAGTCCCAGACGTTCCTTGCCCAGAATCGGTATCATAGCGGTGAACGGAAACCCCCAGACGTTGAACACGACGGTCACCGCCAACACCCGGCGCAATTCCCAATTGCCAAGAACGAACCGAATCCCGGCGATCAAATCCTGAATCAGCGCGGATTGCCCCACGCGCATGCTGGGCGCGGGCAACTTTGTCGAGAGAATCAGCACGAGGCCAATTGCGTAAACCGACGAACTGAGCACGAACACCCCGGTAATGCCGACCAGTTGCAGCATGACGCCGCCCAGCAGCGGCCCCATCATCCGGGTCGCGCTGTTGGTGGCCGCGTCAAAGCTCATCGCCGTCGCCAACGCCGCGCCCGCGACATCGCCCAGCAAACGCCGGCGAACCGGCATGTCGGTGGCCCAGAACAGGCCGCTCATTAGCGATGCGATGAAAATATGCGTGACGGCCAGGCCGCCCGTATACGCCAGCGTCGCCATGGTCACAGCGACCACCAGAATCATCGCGATGGAGGCGCCCAGCATCAATTTCCGGTTGACCCTGTCGGCGACTCCGCCGATGACCGGACCGCAGATCGCCAACGGCAAGCCCCAGAGAATGGGCACAATCGCCACCAGAAGCGGCGACCCGGTAATCTCGAACGTGTACACGCCCAACGCCAACAATTGGAACCAGCGGATAAATCCGGTCAGGCTGCCCAACAACCAGATCGACAGATAGTTCGGGTCGCGAAACAGGAGTCCGATCGCCGCGCCCTTGCCACTCGCCCCGGCCCGGTCTTCGCGGTCCGACGTGGTTTCTGCGGACATCTAGCGCGCGCCCGAGTGGTCGGGCGCGGATGTGTCGTCGTTGACTTGCCCCGATTTTGATCGCATTACGAACGCGCGCTCCATTAATTAAGGCTCACTACAAAAGAGCCGTTTGGGTAAAAGGGCCGTCAGGTTCCGCGCCAACGAACGCGAAGAGAGTCTGTCTTGGACATTAAGGCGAAACTAAAGACCGCAATAGGGGTCGGTTTGATCGGCGGGGCCGTCTTGCTGTCCTATGAAGTCTTTTACTGGTTCACGCATGTCTATGAAAGCAACGTCAGCGTCCAGACCGACTTCACCAACATATCCGCGCAAGTGGATGGGAAAATCGACGACATTCTGGTCGAGGAAGGCGGCAAGGTCAAAAGGGGCCAGTTGCTCATTACCCTTGTCCAGGATGACATCAAGCTGAACATCGACTCGCTGAAAACCGATTTGGCGCTTGAAGTCGCCAACCAGGCCAGTCTGGCGACGGAAAAATCCGCCTTTGAAACCGAAATTGGCTCGAAGCTTGAAACACAGCGCGAAAAAATCCAGGCGCTAAAACAGGAACATCGGGCTACTCAGGAACGGCTTGTGTTGGCGCGAAAGAACCTGCGGCGCGTCACCGTGTTATTCAAAAAGAAACTGACGCCGGAAACGACGTTGAACGCAGAGCAAGACAAGGTTCTGGTGCTGCGCGGCGGGGAATCTCTGTTCGCCGGTAAAATAGCGGTGGCGAAAAAAGAGCTTGGCGAGCTATCAGCAGCGCGGCGACATCTGGATGTGCTCGACACGAAAATTAAAATCTCTGGCGTCAAGCAGGACCAGATCAGGGACCTTATCAAAAAACAGGAGCTGGCGCTCAGCTACCGGCACATAACAAGTCCCATCGACGGCGTGGTCGACACGATCCGCCGGTTCAAGGGCGAATATCTTGAGGATGGCGTCAATATTTTGATGCTGCACGACCCGAAATCCTACTGGATCGAAGCGAATATCGACGAAAGCCAGATTCGCCATGTGACGGTCGGCCAGGAAGTGCTTATCAATCTGGACGCCTATCCGTTTAGCGACTTTTATGGAAAAGTTCGCCGGATCGGCAGCATCACGACGACAGAAATGGGCGCCGGCGGCAGCGTCTCCGGGTCGGGCAAGCTGGGGGGCTGGGTCGAACGCGTCCCCGTCCGCATATCACTGGAAAACCCGCCGCCAAACCTGACGCCGGGCATGCGCGCCGACGTCAACGTCCGCATCTATAAAAACATCAAACTGTGGTGATCCGCGGCGCCG
Source organism: Rhodospirillaceae bacterium (assembly GCA_018660965.1). Taxonomy (GTDB): domain Bacteria; phylum Pseudomonadota; class Alphaproteobacteria; order UBA8366; genus JABJJH01. The sequence continues at coordinate 3,970 of JABJJH010000340.1, forward strand.
TGATATAAACGCGCGAGCCGGTCTTTCGACACCCGGCGCGCGCGTCCGTTGCACGGCATAGCGAGAGCGAGACATCATGACGGAAAATGAATACTGGCCCGAAAAATTCGATGTTTCCGACATTGAAGAAGCAAAACGTATCATACTTACGCCTGAAGGCGATGCGTCCACGGAGGATCGTTGGGCCGTTGAAACGCCCCCTCTGGTTCAATTGCTCAGAGAAAACTTCGATATCACCGAACAATCTATCTTGATTGATTTTGGCGTTGGCGTTGGTCGCGTCGCAAAGGAATTAATAAACGAAACGGGCTGTTTTATCGTCGGCGTCGATATTAGCGCGTCGATGAGAACCCTGGGTAATATCTACTGCTACTCTCCGAACTTTATGTCCTGTTCCGTGGAAGGGCTTTCGACGTTGTTATCAAAAGGCTTCCGGGCGGATTTCGCCTATTCGGCCTGGACACTGCAACATTCCGCCGAACCCAAAGAGAACATAGACTTGCTGTTCAACGCCCTGTCCGACAACGGCGGCCTCTATATCCTGAACGCGAATTACAGCGTTCTTCCCGTCAAGGAGGGCTGGAAATTTGGAACGCTTGATTTAAAGCCTGTTCTGGAGGCGAAAAGCGCCAGATATAATTACCCGCCGTCTCCCGATAACCTCATAAACGAATCCGTTACGGAGCAGGTGTTCTCGGGTTTTTACTGGAAATAGACTATCGCCCTGCAACCGTCGTTTTTCGCGACCCCAGATAACGAGAACATCGCCAATGACAATTGAGGCCTGGACAGGAAAGTATGAAGACCTCCCCGTCGGCGCGACGGAGTCGAGTTCTCAACTCGTTGACGGCGCATCAATTGACGCCTTCGCGGGCGCCATTCAAAGCTTCAATCCGATCCACATGGATGGAGACTGGGCGCGCGCCAACACGCCTTATCCTGACAGGATTGCACACGGTGTAATGACGACAGCCTTAATGTCGAAACCGCTGGTTCAGTTTTGCGAACGTTGGAAAATTCGCACAGCCCTTCTATCCACCTCGTCGAAATATATCCGTCCAGTAATCGCCGGGGACACGATCACAACGGTCGTGCGCCTGATCGAGAAGATTGACGACCGAAAACGCATTCGCTTCGAAATTGAATCGAAGAACCAAAACGGCGATGTCGTGATGGTCGGTGAAATGCTTGAACAAGCGCTTTAACGCGGTTCATCGCCCACCATGACGAAAGCGGCCCCACACACCTGCAAGGATGAATTCACATTAGAGGCCGCAGCCAAGGGCACGGACAACATAAAACCGTGTACTCGGAGATTACCTTATAATTTGCTGATTCATTTGAAAAATTGGAGCGGGCGATGAGATTCGAACTCACGACTTCAACCTTGGCAAGGTTGCGCTCTACCCCTGAGCTACGCCCGCGTCGCGCCTTTATAGGTCTCTATATATCGGCGGCGGCGCATAATACGCAAGACGCGATAGTTTGCAAGCGGCGGCGTGCGATTTATTTCGGGGCGCCCCGCGGCTTGCGGAACCGTGCGCCGGGGCGCTAATTTCGCTCCATGCTTACACCGCAAACCGCAACACCGCCTTTTGACGCCGATGGATTGTTCGCACGGTTGGATACGTTGGGCCTGGCCCATGAAACCCACGAACATGCGCCGGTTTTCACGGTCGATGAATCGCAATCCCTGCGCGGCGTTCTGCCGGGCGCGCATGTGAAGAACCTGTTTTTGCGCGACAAGAAAAAATGCTATTGGCTGGTTACGGTCGCCGAGGACCGGAATATCGATTTGAAGGCGCTGCGACGCCGCCTGGGCGCATCTGGCAGTCTATCCTTTGGCGCAGCCGATGTGCTTATGGCGCATTTGGGCGTTCGACCCGGCGCCGTCACCCCATTTGGAATCATCAACGACGCGAACGGCATGGTGTCGATGGTGCTTGATCAGGACTTGTTGGCCGGCGACATCGTCAACGTGCATCCGTTGCGCAACGACATGACCACAGCAATGCGTCCCGATGATCTTTTAGCGTTTTTGAACGCGGAGAACCATGCGCCGCTCATCCTCGATTTTAACCGCCTGGAGGGAGAGACACCCTTGTCACCGGGCGCGAAAACAGCCATCTAATGACCGAACAGCGAATAAGGAAACAAACATGGAATCTTTAATTGGCGGCGGCCTGGTGGCTGCGGACCTTATTAAGGACGCAACGACCGCCACGTTTATGGCCGATGTTATCGAGGTCAGTAAAACGACGCCGGTCATTGTGGATTTCTGGGCGCCGTGGTGCGAACCCTGCAAACAGTTAGGTCCGTCGATCGAGAAAGTCGTCATGGAGGCTGCGGGCTCAGTCAAGTTGGTGAAGATCAACATCGACGAAAA
>JABJJH010000561.1 GCA_018660965.1 Rhodospirillaceae bacterium
CCCCGCCGTGATTTTCCATCTCCTCACGATTCCAGCCGCCGCCGACGCCCAAATCCACGCGACCGCCCGACATATGATCCAGACTGGCGACGGCCTTGGCGGTGGCGATGGGGTCGCGTTCGACGACCAGACAAATGCCGGTCCCCAGACGAATTCGCTTGGTCACCGCCGCCGCCGCGGCCAGGGACACGAACATATCCAGATTATGGGAGTAATCCGGAGGCATTTCGCCGCCCGAGGGAAACGGCGACTCCCGACTGGCGGGAATGTGTGAATGATCGGGAATGAACAGTGCGTCAAGCCCGCGCTCCTCCACCGCGACCGCCAATTCAGCCGGTCCCATGGAATAGTCGGTTGCAAACATCGTGACGCCGAATTCCATAACCACCCCTCCCCCTGTTGGATACCAGTTCTAGGCTACGCCCTGCGTTTTTCGGTCAACGGCGCGTAGAGCCGCACCCCGGCGACCGGCGCGCTTCCGGCGCTTTTTGGCACGACGGCGATCCCTCGTTTATCGACGGAAGCGTCCAGCGCCAGCGCATTCCTGTACTCGCTCACCGCATCCCACCCCAAACCGTCGAGCCAGATCACGTCGCTCGGCATGCCGTCTCCCCGGGAATCGGTCATGGCGAGCAAGCGGTCGGCGGGCACATCGGGCATTTCACGCAAAGGTCCGAACAGGCGGCGGCTCCAATTCGTCATCAGAGACGGTTCCCAGTCGCCGAAACGACCGCCGCCATTGGCTTTGTAATTGGGGTTGGTGAACATCGACGGCGATTCAATACTGTGTACCGCCAGATACGGCGCCGGACAGGGCTCGAGCGCCTTGTAGCGCTGGGTCGCTATAAAGCCCGGCATGGACAAGAGTTCGGCCAATTTGGGGCCGCTATACCATTCGTTCCAATTGTCTTCCCGGGTTGGATCCGCGAAACCGCATTCAACCATGTACAACATTACGCGCCCGCCTTTCAGGGTGGCGCAACCGATGCGGATGATTCCCATCCGTTTCGACCAGACCACGAAGCGGATCATTCACAGCGGTGCGGAACTTGTCACGTATTTTGAGTCTCGGGAAACAGCGTATGGGGTTACTTGCTGATTTTACGCGCGCTTCCGGTAATGTCTCTCAGGTTCTCGCCTTCCCGGTAGCGGGAAAATTTCAAATCCATCCCCGTGTCCGTCAAGGTGCGATGATATACCTGCATTTCATAGTTGCCGTCCTCGATGATGTGCATCGCGTAAACGGACAGCGTGTCGCCTTGAATGCGCGCCCAGACGTATGGGTTTCCCCGCATGGGGTCCATCGGCGACAAATTGCCGAAAGCATCCTTTACCATCGCCGACTGAAAAATATTATCGCGCTTGGTCCTGCGAAATTCGATGTAATAGCTTTTTCGCTTCACCGTACCGTCCGCGCGAGTCGCGCCGGTTTTCCAATCAACGCTGAAGCCGCGCCTGGCCGGTTTAATGGTCACGTTTATGTCGCGTGGCGTGACCCCGCTTCCCAAATGCGTAAGGCTTTTACCAACGTATTCGCCGAAAAAATCCTCGGCGGCGCGATCCGCCGCAAACACCGACGCGGACCACGCCATGATCAAGGCTGAAATTAAATGAATAAAATATTTCATATCGTGTTCCTTCTATGCACTTTGCGCGAGGGCCTTCGCGGCGAATATATCGCGATTATAGTTAATGATCATTTCGCGAACACCTTTTGCAACAGGTCCGTCGTCCGTTTCGCCGGATTTTCCCGAATGGCCGCTTCTTCGCGCGCAAGATATAAAAACAGAGCGTCCAGGGCCTTCCCCAATACATATGTCGTCAAATCGGCCTTCACGTCGGGAACGAACGGCACGGATTTATACTCCCCGATCATCTGGTCATAGGCCTGGATGGCGCCGACGTCCGCCAACGCGCTGTCGACTACGGGGCGCATGCTTTCAACCAAAGGGCCGCTCATATTCTTGCGGAAAAACTGTGTCGCAGCGTCCTTCGGCCCATCGTAGATTGCCTTCACATCCTCCAGCGTCATATCGGTGATCGCCTGAACGAACACCGAACGGGCGCGCGGCGCGGCGGCTTCGGCGGCCCGGTTAAGCCGTAATTCCAGATCGTCGGCCAACGCGGACGCGCCAACCATTTTCAAAGTCGATTGCACCTTGCTCAACGTGTCCGGCAAAGGAATATGGATTTCCGAATTTCCGTTGAAGCCGTCCGTTTGACCCACGGTGGATACGACGGTTTCCGTTCCGACCTTTAAGGCCTCGCGAAGACCCGCCGTGATTTCATCAAGGCCCAACGCGGACGAACCACCATCGGGAACCGACTTCGTCACAGTGTCCAGAAGCCCCTTGCTCTTCTCCAGCCAGTTGGTCTGCGCAACCGCGGCCCCCGACGAAAGCAGAAAGCCCGTCAGCATCAACGCCAAAATTCGATGTCCAATCATCCCAATCTCCATAACGATTCGTGACCACATCGGTTTGATAGCGCGAAAGGATTAATTATTGACGAATGAATTACCACTTTTACGTCATATCCGCCGTAATCCATGTCAATTTTCAATTCATTTGATTGCCAAATCACCGCGTGCGACAAATAACCACGCACATAATGGAGATGCTTTCATGACTATCTGGAATACAAAAAAACTCGCTGTTCTCATCGTAGCCACCAGTTTCACTATGGCGTTATCCGCCTGCGACCCGGAAGTCGGCAGTCCGGATTGGTGCACCCAATTGAAGGAAAAGCCAAAAGGCGACTGGACCGCGAACGAAGCTACGGATTTTGCGAAAAACTGCGTCCTTTAAGTCCTCATGAACATGCGCGGCGTCGGAGCGACATCGGTTTCCGCCGGAGTCCTGTCGATCATCCTTATCGGCGACGCGTTGATTTATGTCGTCCTGCCCGTTAACGCGGCGGAGTTCGGTATAACCCTGGCCTGGGTTGGCGTCCTCCTCTCCGCGAACCGGCTCATCCGCATTTTCACCTACGGGTTGATCGCGCGGCTGACCGACGCCGTCGGGCTGCGCCGCATGACCCTGATATCGGCGATTGGCGGCGCGGGCTCCACCATTCTCTACGGCGTCGCCGACGGTGGACCGATCCTGTTGTTCGCGCGCATCGTGTGGGGGTTGTCGTTTGCGGCGGTGTCGCTCACCACCCTGGCCTACGCCGTCGCTGAGCGCGACCGGGCTGGCGCGCGCGTGGGATTAAGTCGCGCCATACAACAGATTGGACCGGGGCTGTCCCTGAGCGCCGGGGCATGGTTGGCTGGCGTTATCGGCCCGCAGGCAATCTTCACGGTCCTGGGGCTGTTGTCGCTGACTGCGATTCCGCTGGCCCTGAAACTGCCTGCGGAGACCGAAAAGCCAGCTCCATCCTCCCGGCCCTGGCTGCCCCGCCCCGTACGCCAAGACATACTCTTCTTTGTCGTTGGATTCGGCGTCGATGGCGTCTTCACCATGACAATCACCCTTATCCTGTCCAGCGTGGTGTCGGTCGAAGCCGCGATGTTGAGCGGCGGTCTGCTCTTGGCCTCGCGGCGTGTGGTGGAATTTTTCTGCGCGCCGTTGGGCGGCGTCCTCGGCGACCGCTTCGGCCTGTCCCGGATGCTGTCCCTCTCCGTTGTCGTCCTGGCGGCGGGGTTTGTGATGATCGGCGCGGGTTGGGCCTTTACGGGCGCCGCCTTCATTATCGCCGCGCGCGGCGTCATTGCGGCGGTGGGCCCGGCGGCGGTGGCGATCCGCGAAGCGCAGGAAAACACCATGCACCGGCTCGCGGTCATGCAAACCTGGCGAGATTTTGGCGCGGCCATAGGCCCCCTGGTATCCGGGTTTCTGTTTTTGGAACTGGGCGCGGCGACCCTGTATTACGGAATCGTTCCGATCCTGCTGGCGGCGCTGATCGCCATGGCGACCGACCGCCGGTCTCCAAATACTTAAATGCATTGCCACAAAAACGAGGCTCTGCAATCATCCTCGCTCATCCAATCAAAGGAGCGCAGCCATGACTTATACCACCGGCGTCCTGATTTTCGACGACGCGGAAGAACTCGATTACGTGGGGCCGTGGGAAGTC
>JABJJH010000306.1 GCA_018660965.1 Rhodospirillaceae bacterium
CCGTCGCGCTGATCCGCCGGGTCAGCACATCGCGCAGGCCGCCAAACACCGCCGCGCCCAGCGGCAGCAACGCGTACCAGTTCAACCCCGCCCCGCTGGGCCGCAACATGACCAGAATGCCGGCGAACCCGACCAACACCGCCATCCAGCGCCGCCACCCCACGAATTCCCCCAACAGCGGCGTCGCCAGCGCGGTGACGAACAGCGGCCCGGCAAAGGCGATAGCGATATTGTCCGCCAGGGGGTTGAACTTCAGGCCGGTCAGAAAGAAGGACACCGAAGCGATAAAACACAGCGCGCGGGCCGCCTGACCGCCAATATTCGTCACCCGCAACAGCCCGATCCCACCGCCCCGCCACACGATGAACGCCACGGGGATACAAATGAACAGGCCGCGCAACACCATGATTTCCCCGATGGGGTAGTCTTTCGCGAGCCATTTGACGACGGCGTCGCTGCTGGTCAACAGCGCCGAGCCCAACAGCATGTAGAAAATTCCCAAACCGGCGGAATTCTTGAGAGCGGTTGCCGGATCGGTCATGGATTTCCAGAACTTGTGACCCACCGGAACGGTGGTGGATGAGTCTACCCCCGGTGACGCCCGCATGAACAGTCAATTGCGCGAAAACCCGTGCAATACCGCGCCCGGACCATTACCAATTCGCCGCAATCAACGCCACACGACGCGAATAAGGAAGAGGCGCACATGACGACGACCCAAAACTGGACCGTTTATCTCTCCGGCGAAATCCACACCGACTGGCGCGACCGCATCAAGGCGGGCGTTGACAGCCAGGGCCTGCCGGTCACCCTGGTGTCGGCGGTGACCAACCACGACGACAGCGACAATTGCGGCGTCGACATCCTGGGCGGCGAAACCCAGGCGTTCTGGAAGGACCACAAGGGCGCGCAGGTCAACGCGATCCGCACCCGCACCCTGATCGAACGCGCCGATGTCGTCGTCGTGCGCTTCGGCGACAAATACCGGCAGTGGAACGCCGCGTTCGACGCCGGGTACGCCGCCGCCCTGGGAAAGCCCGTGATCACGATGCACGACGAGTCGCTGACCCACGCCTTGAAGGAAGTCGACGGCGCCGCCCTGGCGGTCGCGGAGACGCCGGAACAGATCGTCCGCCTGCTGACCTACGCGGTCGAGGGTCGGCTCTAACTCACGCCGGTCAAGGTTGGCGGACTGCGATCATGCGGCGCCTTCGTTGAGGAAGTGCAGCGGCAAACCCGGTCGCGGCCAGGGCATGGACACCAACCGCCCCGTCCCCGCGAGCGTGATGTAGGCGGTCGATAAATCCGGGCCGCCGAAACAGATATTCGTGCAATACCGGTCCGGCATGTCGATGTGTTCGACCGACGCGCCATCGCCCGACTCGCCATCCGGGGACACAACGCTGATCCCGCCGTCGAAAAGGGTCGCGACGCAAATATTCCCCGCACTGTCGACGGCCAGCGAATCGAACCCCTGAAATCCGGCCAACCCGGTCACCAAGCGCCCGCCATTGGGCGACGGCCACGGCGCCATATCCACTTCGCCCGGCGCAATGACATCATACGCCCACAGGCGGCTGGACGCGGTTTCGGCCACATACAACACCGACCCGTCCGGCGATAAGCCGATCCCGTTGGGCGTCAGCAGCGGGTCGATCACCCGGCGTATCGTCTTGCCGTCGGGCAGTGCGTAATAGACCGCGCCGACATCCCGGTCGGTTTCGCGCACCTTGCCTAAATCGGTGAACCAGAACCCGCCATGCGCGTCGAACACGATGTCGTTCGGCCCGTTCAAGCGGTATTCCCCGGCGCGGGTGTACAACACCTCGACCGCGCCGGTGTCGATATCGACGCGCTGGATGCTGCCGGTCTTGTAATCGTCGCCTTGACCGATGGGCCGCAGATAGCCGTCGCTGTCGAGCCAGTTGAACCCGCCGTTGTTGCAGACGTAGCATTTGCCGTCCGGCCCCATCGCCGCCCCATTGGGTCCGGCGCCGCAATCGGCGACCATGGATTTGGTTCCGTCCGGCGCCACGCGGGTCAGATGCCCGGATTCGATTTCGACCAGGATCACCGACCCGTCCGGCATGGCGATGGGCCCCTCGGGAAACCGCAGGCCGCTGGTGATGCTCGTTAAATTCGTCGGGTCGTTCGCCATTCTAAAATCCTCCCCCTTAACAGGCTGCTGAAAAACAATATCCGTGTCATCAACGTCAAAATTTCGTCATTCCCGCGAAGGCGGGAATCCAGTAACCATTTGAAATACAGTGTCTTTGCTGGGCCATCTGGACGCCCGCCAGCACTGGCAAAACGATACATGGTTCAATATTCGCATTTTCTCGCCCCCGCGCCCGCATTAACCACGATACGATATGGCGGCGCGGGACACACGGCATTTGGATATTGTTGACGCGGCGCCAACCGTAATTCCGCCCGAAATCTGTCGCGCCGCGATGACGCTCGCACCCAAAATGTAATGTCTGAGCCCCCTTTTCAGTATGCACCGGTTAGCATTGGTTATCATTTGCCCCAAAGCTCCCAACCCGCCACCGAGCCTTGGCCGGACGCCGTGAATTAGGTATATAATCATATTTTAGTTGAATTCAAGGAGCGATTTGGAGAATTTTCGGTAACCTAAAAAAATTTCAAAGGGCATCGGGGGCGCACCCTATCCATCGTTATGGACCCATTGCCCAAGTCCTGCGGGTACAATCTGGTTGCAAGCCCCTGTGTATCGCTTATAAGAAGCTCCGATTACACGCCATAACACGCTGTAATCATTGCAAACGGATGGGTGCCCGAGTGGTTGAAGGGACCGGTCTTGAAAACC
>JABJJH010000492.1 GCA_018660965.1 Rhodospirillaceae bacterium
CCCGCCAACGATGACGTCGTTCCCTGCAGACCCCGTGATTGTATCAAAACCACCGCCGCCGATGATCCGCGCAATGTTCTCCAACGCCGTGCCACTGAAATCAAATTCGTTCGAGCTCGCGCCGCCATCGATCACGTTCTCCCCAAGGCCGCCGTCTATCGTCTCAACCGTCAAATCACCGGTGAACTGTCGAAGGCCGATTACATCGTCGCCGTCCCCGCCCACGATCCGGTCCACGCCCGAGCCGCCGTTCACCTCGTCAAAACCATCCCCCGATCCCGACACCAAAAACACATCGTCGCCGCCGCCGCCTGATAAATCATCATCCCCTCCACCGCCGGAAATCGTGTCCCGGCCCAATCCACCTTGAATAACGTTGCGTAGCCCGTCGCCGACAATCACGTCGTCACCGGCGCCGCCAACTATTCTTTCGATATTGGCGAACGTATCAGCGCCGACCAGTGGAGCGATTTCGACGCCGTCACCCGGCGTATCCGCCCCTCCTTCGCCTTCCGATTCCAACCCTTCAAGGGAAGCCAACGCTTCAAACACCGTTCCAGCGGCCATATCAATCGTCAAATCACCCGAAGCGGCGGCGAAATTCAATTCGTCGAAGCCATCGCCGCCATCGTAGAAATCGTTCCCGGCGCCGCTTACAAACACATCGTCGCCGCCACCGCCGAAGATCAGATCGTCACCGCCGCCGCCGTCAAGCGATTCAGCGATGTCCGTCCCAGCGATAAGTTCAGAGTCATCGCCACCGACGAGCGTCGTCGCCAGGGCCAATTTACGGCCTGTTCCGTCGCCGAAATCGAAACCGACACTCTCGACCCGGTGTCCGTTGAAATGGTCGCGGATGGTGATCGACCCACCGTCCAAATTCAGGACAAGGTCATCGTCGATCCGATTAACCCCACCTAATTGCGAAAACCTCTCGTCAACGCCGCTGATAAAGATAAGGTCCTGATCGCCCGAGACGTCGTTGATCACATCATCGTTGGGGGCTGCATCCGGTCCGTTGTCAGTATTTACAACGTACAGGTAATCGTCGTCGCCAGCGCCGCCTTCTAGCAGGTCGGAACCAGACCCGCCTCCCAAGGTGTCATCGCCACCGCCACCTTCAAGCGAGTCGTCGCCATCTCCGCCAGAAAGCAAATCTGTACCATCGCCGCCATCAAGCGTGTCATTCCCCTCGCGGCCGAAAATCGCATCATTGCCGCCCAACCCGGAAATGGTGTCGTTTCCATCGCCCGCGCCGCCACTCAGGAAATTAGCATCATCGTTTCCTGTAATGATGTCGCCAGCCTGGCCACCAATAACATTTTCAACATTCTTGATGACGTCGATATCAATTTCGGCGCCAGATGACGAACCCAATCGTAACTCGCCTGTTTGCAAATTGACCGTGACGGGCTCAATCGCGCTGGTGAACTTAATGGTGTCGATTCCCTCACCGCCGTCATAGGTGTCGTTCCCGGCCCCACTGGCCGCGATCAAGACATCCGCGCCAACGCCGCCATTGACGACATCTTCGCCATCACCGCCCGTGAGCGTGTCGTCGCCGTCGCCGCCATTCAGCGTGTCATTCCCGGCGCCGCCATCGATATTGTCATCCCCGGCGCCGCCGATTAGCGTGTCATCCCCGTCGCTACCCGTAATCGATTGGTTCGTTGCGACGACTTGGCTACCTCCCTCGCCTGTCCCGCCATCGGGATCATCGTCGCCCCCGAGACCCTGTGATCCGCCACCGCCTTCACCAGAACCTCCGCCGCCAGTGTCAAAATTGCTTTTAAAAAGAGCGTTACCGCCTGGTGAGGAAGGATTGAACGCTACTTCAACGAAACCCTCTCCTTCGCCGCCGCCCTCACCGCCGCCGTCACCCTCGCCCTCGTCACCCGACGCCGGCGCCAGGCCGGCTAATTCTTCAACCGACGGTTCGCCCTCACCGTCGCCTTCGCCATTCCCCTCTCCAACGCCTTCACCACTTCCATCATCACCGCCTTCTCCGCCTGCGTCACCACCACTTTCACCCCCGCCCTCACCACTGGGGTCATTGCCACTATCAGTCCCTTTCGCCTGGAAATAACCGTTGGAAATGACCTTAACCTGCTGATAGGCAAAATCGAGTTGGCTTGCGTCCAAAATAACGCTTTCGGAAGGCTGTGCGGAAAACGCCGTCACAAACGTCGTCTCATTGGCCTCGCTCATGACAACGAACCCGGCGTCGGTTCGCACCACGATTTCACCTTCAATAACCGTGAACGTGCTGACTTCCCCCGGCGTCTTGACTTCGCCAGCCACCTTGGTGCCGCGAATGCCAATCGTGGCGATCGTCGTCTTCACGATCATGTTTTCATAGTTGAACTTTGCGATCTGACCGCTGGAAAATACGAAGACGCCCTTGAGAATGGAAAAACTTGAAGACCCATCGTGCGTGTTGGGATCGAAGACCATTTCATCGAGCGCCAGACGCGCGTCCGCGCCCAAAGCGAACGTTGTCTTGTCGATGAACAACATATTGATCGCGCCGCCGTCGGCCGTTTCAACGACATCGCCCTGATAAACGGAATCGCCCGCACTCAGCAGCACCCTGGTTCCGTTTATCCGCACCGCATAGGCCTTGCCGACGAGGCTCGTGACCTGGCCAATGGCCTCGCCCGTTTCCAGACCGGACGCCTGAGCGTATTGTCCGGTCGCTTCCGGCGGTGTGAACGACGCGACCAGTTCAGAGGAAAGGCGGCCGCCATTCGGCGTCGTCAAAACGGGCGGCGGATCCGACAGAAAATAATCTTTTACAAGAATGACCCCGCCATCCGGGGCGATCAAAAGAAGATCGTCGCCTTGTTTGACGAATTGGGAATCCGTCGCGGCGGCGTCGCTTGGCAACAAGACTTCCGGCTCACTTGACGCATGCAGAACCGTGGGAGAGAGGGAGTCGCCCCCGCCCTTTCCCGATTCCCACGCACTTATGTGCTCCGGAACCGCCAATGTAAGTCTTCCCTTCAAACTCCAATTACGCCCATTAAGTACATTCAAGCGTAATTCGTTTAATATACTCCTAAAATTTAACTAAATCGATAAACTCTGGCATCATCCGTTTAGGGTATTTTATGGATTTTCAGCCGGTAAGGATTTGTTAATCAAGAATATTTGAAAATAACGCGAAAAAACCCGGATCAATCGCTTAATGCGCGAGTCAAATCGTCTTTCAAATCCTCGACATCTTCCAGGCCAACCGACAATCGCAACAAGCCATCGGTGATGCCGAGATGCAGCCGGTCCTCTTCGGGCATCCGTTGATGGGTCGTGGTCGACGGATGCGTAATCAAACTTTTCGAGTCGCCAAGATTATTCGATATATCGATTAAATTCATGCCGTTAAGGGCTTTGAAAGCAACGCTTTTGCCGCCGGAAAGTTCGAACGCGACAAGGCTCCCGCCGTCCTTCATTTGCCGTTGCGCCAACGCCGCCTGCGGATGATCCTCCAATCCCGGATAGATAACCCGATCGACGCCCGGCAGCGTGCGCAAATGTAAGGCGACCTGTTTTGCGCTTTCGCAATGCCGTTTGACGCGCAATTCCAGGGTCTCCATACCCTTCAACATCACCCAGGCGTTAAACGGGCTCATGCTCGGCCCCGTATGGCGAATAAATTGGGTCAAATGGTCGTCATTGAACGATTTTGGCCCCAGAACCGCCCCTCCCATGCAACGCCCCTGCCCGTCGATATGCTTGGTCGTCGAGTAAACAACGATATCCGCGCCGAACTCCAAGGGCTGTTGCAGCACGGGGGTTGCGAAAACATTGTCGACGATAACGTTGGCGCCAGCCGCATGCGCCAAATTCGACACCGCCTGGAGGTCGATAATTTCCAATGTCGGATTGGACGGCGTTTCAAGGAACACGCATTGCGCGCCCGGCGCCAGGGCCGCCTCCCATTCCTCTAGATTGGTTCCATCCACCAACACGGTTTCCACGCCGTAACGTGGCAGTATTTCAGTGATGATATAGTGGCAGGACCCAAACAGCGCGCGCGAGGCGACGACGCGGTCACCAGCCTTCACCTGACATGCAATGGAAGCGAACACGGCGGCCATGCCGCTCGCGAAGCCGCGGCAGAATTCCGCCCCTTCGAACAGGCGCAGACGTTCCTCGAACATCGCCACGGTCGGGTTGGCGTAGCGCGAGTAGATGTAACGATCTATATCCCCCTTGAACGCCGCTTCCGCCTCTTCCGCGGTTTCATAAACGTAGCCCGACGTCAGGTAGAGCGCTTCGCTTGTCTCGAAATACGGACTGCGCTCCAACCCGCCACGCACAAGCAACGTCTGCGGTCGCAAGTCGGATTTATCTTTCCCCGCCATGGTATTCGATTCCTTCATTAACACAGCCCTACTTGGGATGCCGGACGAAATTTCGTCGCGACTTTAATTCTTCACCCGCGCCAATACTAGCCCGCATTTATCGGGGCAAGATTACGAATTTTTCAGACCAAGATTACAGTCAGGAACGCCGAGGACGTTCGCCGTCCTTTTCTTGGCGCTGAACTTCCGCATGAAGCCAATCCCTGAACGCTTTTACCTTGGGGCGTTTCATGTTCTTTTCCGGATATACGACAAAATACTTGAAATCGGACGGCAAACTAACCTCGAACGGACGGACGAGCCTGCCGCGCGCGATATCATCCGCAATCAAGGCCGTTCGTCCAAGCGCCACGCCGACGCCTTCGACCGCCGCATTCTGTGCGGATTCCGCAAAGTCGAACCGCAGGCCACGCGCCGTATCCACGCCGTCAACGCCCGCCGCCTTCAACCACATGGCCCAATCCGGCACCGCTTCGTTCACCAAAAGAGCATCACTGTGCAAAAGCGTGAAGTGCCGCAAGTCCTCTGGCTTTCGAAGCGGTTGGCCCCGTTCCAAGAGCGCCGGACTGCACACCGGCACCATTTCTTGCGCCATAAGCAGTTCCGTCACCAGCCCCGGATAATCGCCTCTCCCGAACCGAACGCCGATTTCAATACCATCGCGATCATAGTCCAATATGTCGTTACTCGTCGTGATCCGGATATCGATTTCCGGATATGCGTTGTTGAACTGTTCGATATGCGGCACCAGCCATTTCGCCGCGAAAGACGCCGTTACAGCGACCGTTAAATGTCCCGCCTCATCGAAAAGGCCGAATTCCTCCATGGCGTCGTTAAACGCCACGAACCCCCGGCGCACGCCCGGCAACAGCGTCTGCCCCGCCTCGGTCAACATCAGGGTCCGCCGCGCCCGGCGAAACAGGGTCGCGCTTAAGAATGCCTCCAGCCCCTTGATTTGATGGCTAATCGCCGCCGGGGTGACATGCAATTCTTCCGCCGCGCGGGAAAAACTTCGATGCCGCGCGGAGGCTTCGAAGGCGCGCAATGAATTCAAGGGGGGCAACCGCTGGGCCAACTTCACGTCACCTCATAACTTTAGTTTATCTAATACATTAGATTAGAATTCATCGTTTGTCGATCACTTTAATATTTTATACCTTAATGATAATAAATATGTTTTGGAGGAAATGAACCGAACAACCCAACTGCCGTTATTTAATTTATTTAAATTTAATGGCGGATATTGAAAGGAACGATCATGCAGTACAACCGAGATATCAATCAACTGGCTCCGTTTCCCTCGGGCCCTCTGCCAACAGAAAAAGAACTCCAACGCTTGATCAGGCGAAGCCGCCATCGGCAAGCCATGGCTCTTAACTCGATCCTCAAACGTGTTTTCCGGATATGACGAAAGGGGCGTCCCGCATCGCGCGCGGGACGCTGTGCCGGCTATCCCATCGCGCTGTAATCGACCGGCTTATTGAGGTCGATGAAGCCGCCCGCTTCGGGCATTGGATATTTCAGTCCCGTCGCGCAATTGAACAACATGACGCGTTCGTCCTTCGAGACCTGGCCCGACTTCAACGCCTTCTTGAACGCGGCCAGGGTCGCCGCCCCTTCCGGGCATAACAGGATGCCGTCCGTCTTGGCGCATTCTTCCTGCGCCGCGTTGATCGCATCGTCATCCACGGCGATGGCGAAACCACCACTGTCACGCACCGCGTCGAGGATGAGGAAATCGCCGATCGCGGCGGGCACGCGAATGCCGGACGCAATGGTGTGGGCGTCCACCCAGGGTTCGGCGTGCCGGGACCCTTCCTCGAACGCCTTGACGATGGGCGCGCAGCCTTCCGCTTGCACCGCCACCATGCGCGGACGCTTCGAGCCCATCCAGCCGATGGCTTCCAGTTCGGCGAACGCCTTCCACATGCCAATCAAACCGGTGCCGCCGCCCGTGGGGTAGAAAATGACATCCGGCACGTCCCATCCCATTTGTTCGGCCAGTTCCAGGCCCATGGTTTTCTTGCCTTCGATCCGGTACGGCTCCTTCAAGGTCGAGGTGTCGAACCAATTCATAATTTCTTTGCCTTCGCCCACGATGCGACCGCAATCGTTGATATAGCCATTGGCCAAATAGGTGTGCGCGCCCTGCAGCGCAATTTCACGCACATTTACCTGCGGCGTGTCTTCGGGACAGAACACATAAGATTCGATCCCGGCCGCGGTGCAATACGCCGCCATGGCGGCCCCGGCGTTACCGTTGGTCGGCATCGCCATGCGTTTCACGCCCAGTTCCTTGGCCATCGACACGGCCAACGCAAGACCGCGCGCCTTGAACGACCCCGTCGGCAGGCGCCCTTCGTCCTTGATGAGAATGTCGCCGCACCCCATGGCGGATTGCAGCCGGGGCGCGGGCAGGATCGGCGTCATCACTTCACCCAGGCGCACGACGTTTTCAGCCTTGCGGATTGGCAGGAATTCCCGATAGCGCCAGAATTCCGGCGCCCGACGCACCAGATCGTCTTTTGAAACCGCTTTGCCCAGCGCCTCCAGGTCATAGCGCACCAGCAAGGGCTTGCCCGCTTCCGAAAGGCCCTGCAGCGTGTCGGCCGCGTAATGCTTGCCGGTCTCGCTGCATTCCAGATGGGTGACGAAGGTCGGTGTTTCGCTCATGTCGATTTTCCTTGTGAGTCAGCGTTGTGAGTCAGCGTCGTGAGTCAACGGCAGTGTCGGCGCCGGGGAAATAGGTGGACGGCGTCATGCCCTTCACCGATGTGGCGCGTTTTTCCAGCCAGAAATCATAGGCCGGGGGCGTCGTCTTGAAGGCGCCGTCCACGCCAAGCTTCAAGGCCGCGTCCAGCGTCCAGTTTGGATTGTGCAGGAACTCCCGCGCAATCGCGATCAGGTCCGCCTGGCCGTTTTGCAGAATGCCCTCGGCCTGATCTGCATGAACGATCAAGCCAACGGCCATGCTCATCACGCCGCCATCGCGTTTCAGGCGCTCCGCATAAGGCACTTGATAGCCATACGATACAGGGCCAGCGCTGATAACGGGCGAGCCGCGCATACCGCCAGATGAACAGTCAATCACATCCACGCCCATTGGCCCGACGGCCTTTGCCACATTGACGGATTCATCGGGACCAAATCCGGCGTCATCCTGCACCGAGAGGCGGAGGAAGAGCGGCTTGTCCTCCGGCCAATAGAGCCGCGTTTCCTCAACGATCTCCATCAGGAAGCGGCGGCGGTTTTCTTCCGATCCGCCATATTCGTCATTACGCGCGTTGGAGGTCGGCGACAGGAATTGATGCACTAGATAGCCATGGGCACCGTGCAGTTCCAGCGCCTCATATCCGGCTTCTTCTGACCGCCGAACGCCCTGGCCCCACATCTTCACGAGGTCTTGGACCTCGG
>JABJJH010000563.1 GCA_018660965.1 Rhodospirillaceae bacterium
CGGCGAACGCAAGTAACTGCAACACCGTGATTACATGAGCGACCGTGTAGGGCGTGTAATCCACCGGATAGGGCAGAAGCGCATACAGCGGGGCGGGAAATACACCGATAAAAATGCACAACGCCGACGCCAATCCCATGGCGATCAACATGTTCGCGGGTGCTTCACGTACTTTGTGGCCCTGATCGTGCGCGAAGAAGGCGAAAAACGGAATTTTAATGCCGGAATGCTCCATCACGCCCGCCGACGCGAACAACAATACCGTCCAGGTTATCCAATATCCGCCATCCGCCGCCGCCGTCAGAATCATCGCCTTGGTGACAAATCCACTCAACAGCGGGAACCCGGAAATCGACGCGGCGCCAATAATGCAAAATCCGGTCGTCCACGGCATGCTTTTATACAAGCCACCCAGTTCCGACGCCTTGACCGTACCGACACGATGCAGAACCGCGCCCATCGACATGAACAAAAGCGCCTTATAGATGATATGCGCGAAGGCGTGCGCCGCCGCGCCATTGATGGACAACTCCGTGCCAATGCCAATACCGACGACCATGAACCCGAGTTGGTTGTTGAGGCTGTACGCCAAAACCCGACGCAGGTTGTTTTCGATAACCGCGAAAAAAACCGGAAACGCCGTCATCGCCGCCCCGATCCAGATCAAAATTTCCGTACCCGCGAACCCACGCGCCAGTGCGTATATCGCCAATTTTGTCGTGAAGGCGCTTAGAAACACCGTCCCGGTTTCCGTGGCCTCTGGATAGCTGTCCTGCAACCAATTGTGCAGAAACGGGAACGCAGCCTTGATACCAAAGCTCAGCAAGATCAGTTTCCCGCCGAGGCTATCGAGACCGATATGTCCGAAGGTGACGGAGCCGGTTTCGTAAATCAGCACCAGAGCGCCGGTTAAGAGCAACACGCCTGACCCGACCTGGATCAGCAGATATCGAATGCCAATGGTCATGGCCCGGTCAGTGCGCACCGCCCAGATCAGAAACACCGACGTAATCGCCGTCAATTCCCAGAATACAAACAAAGATATCAGATCGCCCGCGAACACCGCGCCAATCGCGGCGCCCGCATACGCCAACCCCGCGACCTGTTGCACCGCGTCTTTGACATGCAGGGCGTATATGATCGACAGTTCGGCGGCGATAAAGAAAACGTAGCCAAAGATCAGGCTGAGCTTGTCAACGCGCAACAGGGTCAGCGTGTGCCCGAACAACTCGACTTGGCCATACAGCCCGGTCTCCAGCTGGGTTAGCTGCCAAATACCAATAATCGGCAGAATTAACATGAAAGCGCCGCGCACGCGCGCGGGAACGGCCAAGCTAACAAATGCGCCGACGATGAGGATGAACCCCGGTGGGAACGCCTCAATCATAATAATCTTCCTTGCGCATCAAAATCTTACGCAATTGCGCCCCGGCCAGCACAACGCCAAAGAACGCCACGAAACCGAAAATTCCATAAAATCCAAACCACGATTCAGCCGCGAAGTGGGGATGCTTCACGTAAAGCGCATCGGCCAGAAACAACAACGCGCAAACAGCGCACAAAATCCAAAATATTTTAGTGGCGCTTTCCGGTCGGTCGAGCCAGGCCTTTTTCGAGCTATCCGAATCATTACCGTGGGTCATCGCATCAGCCTCCACCGAGTGGCGAAAGAAAGGTGTAGATCGGGTCGGCGAAGAAAAACAACGCGATGCAGCCAGCCGCCGTCAAACACAACGGCACAACGCAAAACATTGGGGCTTCCTTGATGGCGACGGTCCCGTTCCCACTGTCATCCTTCGGCGTGCTGAAAAATCCACGCGCGACGATTGGCAACAGGTAGGCGATGTTCAGCAGCGACGAAATCATCAGCACCGCGACGAACACGATCTGGCCAGACTCCAACGCGCCCATCGCAATGAAATATTTGCTCCACGATCCCCCCATCGGCGGCAAACCTATAACGCTCAAGCTACCGATGAAGAACGCAATCAACGTGAACGGCATGACCCGGCCAATGCCACGCATATCGCTGATCTGCGTTTTGCCGCTGGCGACGTAAA
>JABJJH010000290.1 GCA_018660965.1 Rhodospirillaceae bacterium
AAGGCGGGGAGGTCACCCGCTCGCTTGAATATCAAGTCGGCGGCGGCATCATGATCGGATCGCGGTTGATGACCGGCGGCGGCTATACCCTGAAGGTGCCCGCCATCGATTTGGCCGAAGTCGGCGCGGGCGGCGGGTCGATCATCGCCGTCGATGCGGGCGGGTCCATGCAGGTTGGTCCGCAAAGCGCCGGGGCGCATCCGGGCCCCGTTTGTTACGATCTTGGCGGAACCGAACCGACCGTGACCGACGCCAATGTCGTGCTTGGTTACATCAACCCGGACCACCTTGTCGGCGGCGCGGTGAAGCTGAACCCGGACAAAAGCCGTGATGTGCTGGCGGAAACTATCGCGAAACCGCTTAACCTCGATGTGGCGCACGCCGCCTATGGCGCGCATCAGATCGCCGCGTCCAACATGATTCGCGCGATCAAGGCGGTGTCCAGCGAACGCGGGCGCGACCCGCGCAAATACGCCATGCTTGCGTTCGGCGGCAACGGTCCGCTCTTTGCCGCCGGTATGGCGCAGGCGTTGCGGATGTCGCGCATTGTCGTGCCGCCCTCGCCGGGCTTGTTCTCGTCCTTTGGGCTTTTATACGCGGATGTGGAGCACCACTACACGCGCACGGTGCGCCAGGTGTTGCGCGGCAGCGACCCCGCAGCGTTGAACGAAGCGTGGCGAACCCTGGAAGACGCGGCGCGCAAGCAACTCGAACTGGATGGCTTTACGACAGGCCAGATGCGGTTCAAACGCACCGCCAACATGCATTACAAGGGGCAGATATTCGAACTGACCACGCCCGCGCCGGACGGCGTGATCGACGCCGCCGCCATCGCGACCCTCGAAGAATCGTTTGGCCGTGAACATGAGACGACCTACGGTCATCGCGCGGGGCCGGAAGAACCCGTCGAACTGGTCAACGTCATGCTGGTCGGTAAGGGCGTTCCCGACCGCCCCCGCACGCCCGATCAATTGATCGGCGACGACGAGGAAACGACGGAAGGATTGCCGCCGCGCCAGGCCTATTTTGGCCCTGATTTAGGCTGGATTGAAACCCCGGTGCTGCGCCGCGCGGACCTCGCCACGGCCCGGACCGGCCCCTGCATCATCGAGGAATACGATGCGACCTGCCTTGCGCCGCCCGGCGCGACGGCAAGCCTTGACCAATACGGCAATATTATCATCGACCTTGCTTAGGGGCGCCGTCACCCGTGCGCTTGATAGGCGGCCTGTGTGCCTGTCACGGGCTTGTCGTCGCGCACCTCGTTTCCGTCGCCTTCGGCCTTTGGCTTGAGAACGAAGCCTAGCGGTCGCCCGTGTTGCGCCGCTTGTTCGGCCGCGGGGCGTGACGCATCCCACGATACGGCGTCGTAGCGCATGCCGTTGACGCCGTCGGTGGCGTTGGAGACCAACCACACCGCCGGCGCCCGCATCTTGTCCGGGTGCATCATGTGCAGGCGCCCCGACGCGGTCGCAATCCGCTTTTCTTCCGGTGTGGCGAAACCAGGTGTGTCGCCTGCGGCGCCGGGATTGAGAATATTGACCGTGACGCCGGTGCCGTCCAGATCCTTCAGCCAGATTTCGGACGCCATCTCCAGCGCCGCCTTGGAGGCGCCATAAGGCGACCCGCCGGTGCGGTTCATGGTGGTCAAACGGGTTGTCACGTTGACGATCCGGCCCCAGCCTTTGTCGATCATGTGCGGTACGGCGTAACGCGTCAGGCGGTCATGCGCGACAAAGTTGGTGTCGAGGACATCCTGGACAACGTCGTCGGACAGGTTCCAGAACTTCGCGGGCTCGGCCCCGTCCAGAAACCGACCGGGATAGGCGTAGGACGGCAAGAGACCGGCGTTGTTGATAAGAATATCGAGGCCGCCGAAATGCGCGTGCGCGGCCTCCACGACCCGTCGACAATCCCCGGATTGGCGAATATCGGCGGTTACGCCCGCCAGCGCGCCGGTGTTCGCCCCCGGATTAGCCAAAGCTGCGGCCTCCCCGGCGACCTGATCCAGATTTTCGCCGATGATATCGGCGGCAATGACATTGGCGCCGGCTTCAACCAACGCCAGCGCCATCGCCCGGCCAAGCCCGCGCCCGCCGCCGGTGACGACGGCGATTTTGCCGTCGAGCCTGATGTCCTCGCCCATCGCCCGCTCCTTGCCCTGATCAAAGTCTCTAATAAGGTTAAGTCACTTGCCGGTGACGTTACAAGCGGCGCTTCCATGGCTCATGGAGCCTGGAGATCGCCGAAATTAATTTTCCGGTTCACCAGATACCAGACGATTGCGACGTATTCTCGCCACGCCCTGGCCGAGAGGGCGAACCCGTGCGCGCCGGGCAGGTAAAGCGAGCCGGCGTCCTTTTTGCCAAGCCGGGGCGATATGGCCAGCGCCACATCAAGCCCGTGATGGCGAAACGCGGCGGCGGCGCGGCGAATGTGTGTGGCGTCGGTCGCCAATGCGATGCGGGTGACGCCCAATCGTTTAAGTTTTTTCGCGACAATCGCCGCACTTTCGGCGGTGGTGCGTGCGGTCTTTTCCAACCGCGCATTCACGCCGAGATTGAGGATGCGCGCGGCGGTCGTTGATTCCGCCGGTGCGTGGTCGCCAATTTTGCCGCCTGTAATGAGAATTACGCCGCCACGCAGGTTTTTTAAGCGCTGGGCGGCCCGAATGCGGCGGACCGTGGACGCAGTGGGCCGCCAATCGCCCGCCCCGTCATTGTAAATACCCCCGGTCGGCACGACGATATATTTTGGCGGGGCGGCGTCCTTTGCCAATCGCGACGGCGCGCCTGCTTGCAACGGCAGGGTCAGTAGATACCCGATTATGGGCATCGACAGAACAACAAGCAGAAATGCGGCCAGAGCGACCATGCGGCGTCCGAGCCGGGCGCCGCGACACAACAGCCCTACGACCAATAATGCGATAAGCGGCGTCGGCAGGCCGACCAAATTCTTCAAGACGTCCATTGCGTCATCCTTGGCGGCGCCGTCCTTGCGACAACACCAGTGAACCTGCTAAGTAGCGGCCAATCGGATCGTGTAATATAGCGGTCGATTGGCGAGCAACCTTCCCGGCAAAAGAATTCCTGAGCAGGCGAACGCATAGTGAAACAGTGGTTCATCCTCGCGGTCAAGGCGGCGTTCACGGCGGGCCTGATCTGGTGGCTTCTTGGTCAGGTTGAGTGGGACACGATGGTCGCGCGGCTGCGCGGTCTTGATCCCGCATTTCTTGCACTCGCCTTCGCCACCGTTCTGATCGCCTATAATCTGCTGATCGTTCGGTGGTGGGCCGTCAACAAGGGCATTTCCATAAGCCTTCCTCTGGGGCGGACCATTCGCTATTCTTGGATCGGCGCCTTTTTCAACCAAACCCTTCCTTCGACGGTGGGCGGGGACGCGGTGCGTGTCTGGTATTTGTACCGAACCGGCGAAACACTGGTTCGCGCGACGTCCAGCCTGCTTCTCGACCGGCTCTGCGGGCTGTCTGGTTTACTGTTGATCGTGTTGTTCTGTCAGCCGTTGATCTTCGAATTTGTGCCCAGCGCGCCGACGCGCTGGGGTCTCGCGGCCCTGGTCGGCGCCGGTGGCGCGGCGATCATCGCGTTCGTGCTGATTGGGCGGTTCCGAATTTCCCTTCTCGACCGATGGGCGGTGACGCGGCACCTTGTCGCAATCGCCCGCGACGCCAATACGCTGATCCGAAACCCGGTAGCGGGCGGACTGGCGCTTTTCTTCTCTATCGGCCTTCAACTACTAGTCGTCGTAACAGTATGGCTGGTCGGGCAATCGATGGGCGGCGTTATCACCTTCGCTCAAGGTCTCGCCTTCGTGCCGCCGGTCGTCCTGGCGGCGACGATACCAATTTCGGTCGCGGGCTGGGGGGTGCGTGAAGGCGCGATGGTCGTGGCGCTCGGCTACGTCGGCGTATCGGCGACGGACGCCGTGACCATATCGGTGATTTTCGGACTGTTGATGATTACGGCGGGGCTGCCCGGCGGACTGGTCTGGCTGTTGAGCGGGCGCGGCGAGATTGCGCAAATGAAGAATAATAAGGACGCTGCGTAACGGCGGCGCGCTCTAGAGCGTGTCTAGGTTAGCAAATCCACGCGCCTGGTCAGGAATTCAACCTGGCCATCACGGCGAGTGGCCGATGTTGTTGCTTGCGCCTTCTTATACGCGTCCACGGCGGTTTCGAAACGTTTTAGCGACCGCGTCCGGAAGGCGCTTTCCTGACCAAGCTTCTGCGCCAGGAACGGCGTTCCCGATGATGGCGGCGGTTCGCTTCGGGGTCGGCGCGGCGCGGGCGGGTCACGCCGGGGCGGCGTTTCGGCGAGATCGTTTTTTGGCGGTGGGTTGGCGTTGGCGGCGCGCAGCGTTGCGCTTTTTTCCGCATCGCCATTCGACGACCGTAATTCGACGGCGCCGTTCGACGAAGTTGGCGGGGCGCGCGACGGCTGTTGACGCGCGGTTTCGGGCCGCCCCGGCAACAACCCCACAAGCTCCACCACGTTCGGTGAAATGATGGTAATTTCCGCCATCAATAATTATACGTTGGGCCAAGCGTCGCGCCCCCGATTTCGCGACCACGGACCACCGTCCCATGGATTCTCATCCCATATAACCACGATGCTAGCGCATCGATGGCGTTCTAGAGGGGTAGCGGTGTAAGTGCGTGAAATTTAATTTATTGAAATTCGCGGCTAGAAAATCAGGGCGTTGGCCATTATCCGACTGGCTTCGTCATCGCCGCGATCTGCGCCTGTAACGCGTTGAGCTTGCGTTCCATCTCGTCCATCTGGTTTTTGGCGGCGCTGTCATCGGTCTTGGTGTCGACCGGTTCCGCCGCCGCACCGGTTGAAGGGGCGTCAGCCGACGGCGCCGCCTGTGCGGCGAACGGCGCGAACATTTGCATGGCGTTGTCCAAAACAGTCTTGTTTTGTTTGCTGATATCCTCGACCGACCCCGCCGGGAACATCGAACCGAAGGTGTCGCGGAAATAACTTTCTATTTGGCCCTGGTTTTGGGTGAACGCCTCCATCGATTGCTCGAGAAAACGCGGCACCAGCATCTGCTGCATGTTGTCCCCATAAAACCCGATCAACTGACGGAGGAAACTTATCGGCAGAAGGTTCTGGCCTTTCCCCTCTTCCTCCACGATTATTTGCGTCAATACCGACCGGGTTATGTCCTCGCCGCTTTTGGCGTCGTACACCACGAAATCCAATCCGTCCTTCACCATCTGGCATAGATGGTCGAGCGTGACATAGCTGCTCGTCGCTGTGTTGTAGAGGCGTCGATTGGCGTATTTTTTGATCGTGATCGTCGCGCCGTTTTGTCCGTTAGAATCCGTCATAAGCGTTCCCGGTCATGCTAAAATTTTGGGTCCCGCAGACCACCCGCGGACCATGGGGACCGAATATTGCTGCAACGCATACCATTAAAGGCGAATTTGAGCAAAGTTTTGCTGCACCGCACCCGTCACGGCGCTCGTGGTGGTGCGCGACGGCTGGCGCCTGCGTCGGCTGCCCCATATACTGGACGCATGGCTGAACCGCCCGAAATTGAAGACCTCGCCCGTCGTTTTCTCGACCTTTGGGGACAGCATTTAACGGCGATTGCGAGCGATCCGGCGACCAATACGATGATGGGCCCGGACGCGTGGATGGCCATGACCCAATGCTGGACGCAAGGCGGTGACCATGCCGACGGAACATCATCCGAAGCGCCGGACAACCCCGGCGGCGCCCCCGGACGTGCGATGGGGACCACGCCCGTTGCCAGCGCATCTGGCGGCGGCGACGACGCTGTTCGCGACCTCGAACGCCGTCTTGGGGAGCTTGAAGAACGGATCGCCGCTTTGGAATCCGCTGACCCAACCGACCGGTGATCTAAAACCGGCGGCGGACGCCCTGGCGCTGGCCTTCGCCGGCGCCGATCCTGAGGTGTTCGCCGCAGCCGCCATGCGGGAATCCAGAAGCCGGATGGACGCTTTTCTAACCGGCGTCGAACGCTACCGAACCGCGTCGTATTCGCGTAACGTATCAGACCCGCCGCCAATCTGGTCGGAAGGCTCGACGCGGTTGCTGGATTACGGCGCGGGCTCCAAAAATCGGCCCGTTCTGCTCATTCCGTCGTTGATCAACCGGGGCTATATTCTCGACCTGTCCCAGGCATGCAGCTTCGCCCGCTGGCTCGCGGCGCAAGGAATGCGGCCTCTTCTGGTCGATTGGGGCGCGCCGGGACCGGCGGAGCAAAACTTTGGGCTGGATCAGTATATTGCTCGGCTGGAGCGCGGTCTGGACATCGCGGCCAAGGCGGGGCCGGTCCCGGTTCTGGGGTATTGCATGGGCGGCTTGCTGGCCATGGCGCTGGCCGTTCGCCGCCAGGTTGATATCGACCGCCTCGCGCTACTGGCGACGCCATGGGATTTTCACGCGCCCAACCCGGCGACCGCATTGCGGCTTTCCCAATTCGCCGCCGCCTGCGAACCGCTCCTTGCGCTGCAGGGCGTGTTGCCGGTCGATGTGATCCAGATGCTGTTTTTCTCGCTCGACCCGTTTCTTGGGGTGCGCAAGTTCACCGCATTTGGCGCCGCTGCGCCCGATTCCGCGCGCGCGGAGGCCTTCGTCGCTTTGGAGGATTGGTTGAACGACGGTGCGCCCCTGCCCGCAACTGTCGCGCGTGAATGCCTGCGCGGGTGGTACGGCGACAACACGCCCGCGCGGGGCGAA
>JABJJH010000568.1 GCA_018660965.1 Rhodospirillaceae bacterium
CCCGCCGATGGAAGCTGATGCGCGAGCGCGTGGAGGCGATGAAGGCGATATGGACGCAGGACGCCGCCAGTTACGAAGGCGAGCTCGTCAATTTTGACAAAATCTGGTCCTGGCCGAAACCAATACAAAAACCGCACCCACCTATATTTGTCGGAGGCGACGGCCCGCGGACGCTGAATCGCGTCGTGCGGTACGGCGATGGCTGGATACCAAGCATGGCGGGCGTGGGTGACGCGCGTATCGACCATATTTGTGAACGTCTGGCCGAGCTAAATCGTATGTTGGCCGATGCCGGACGGGAACCGGTGGCGATCACGGGCTTCACGCCGCCGCGCGACCCGAACGCCATTGACCGTTTGCGCGAAGCTGGCGTGACCCGGTGTGTATTCGGCGTGAAGGCGGCCCCGGCGGAAGATGTGTTGCCCCGGCTTGACCGCCTGGCGCAACTGGCGGAAGAATTGAGATAACAAAACAACAAATTGGCTGGCACCATGAATAATATCGATCTGAACAAAAAACGCGCGGTGGTCACCGGTGCGGCGCAGGGCATTGGCAAGGCGATCAGCGAGCGGTTGCTCGCCAGTGGCGCTTCGGTCGCCTTGTGGGATATGGATGAAACGCTGCTCGGGGAAACCGCCGGGGCCTTGGGCGCGCAGGCGCACGGGGTGACCGTGGACGTCACGGATCCGGATTCGGTTGCATCGGCGGTTGAACAAACGTCGAGCGCCATCGGCGGTATCGACATTCTGGTCAACAATGCGGGTATTTCCGGCCCCAACATGCCGACATGGGATTATCCGGTCGAAGATTGGCTGCGCGTCATTAATCTTGATCTGAACGCCGTGTTTTATTGTTGCCGCGCGGTGGCGCCGTTGTTGAAGGCGCAGGACTATGGCCGCATCGTCAATATCGCCTCCATTGCAGGCAAGGAAGGCAACCCGAACGCGCCCGCCTACAGCGCCGCCAAGGCGGGGGTGATCGGTCTGACGAAGTCCTTGGGCAAGGAATTGGCGGACACGGGCGTGCGCGTGAACTGCGTCACCCCGGCGGCGGCGCGGACGCGGATATTCGACCAGATGACGCAGGATCAGATTGACTACATGCTGTCGAAAATCCCCATGGAACGCTTCGTCGCGGTCGAGGAAATCGCCGCCCTGGTCGCGTGGTTGTCATCCGAGGATTGCGCCTTTTCCACCGGCGCCGTGTTCG
This sequence comes from Rhodospirillaceae bacterium, assembly GCA_018660965.1. Classification (GTDB taxonomy): domain Bacteria; phylum Pseudomonadota; class Alphaproteobacteria; order UBA8366; genus JABJJH01. Next base: position 1,210 of record JABJJH010000568.1, read on the forward strand.
ATATTTCCGGCGGTCGCGCGACTTACTGACTTTTGGGATGCTTAACCCTTCGGCCACGCCTCGCGGTATTGCCGCAGGACACCGATATGTTCGTCCGGCGTCATTGGTTCCGCGCCTTCTTCGCGCAGGGTTGAACGCACGGTGACGTTGGTGGCGCCGAATTCGCCCCAGGCTTTCGTGTCGGCGGCCCAGGCTTGCGAGCCCAGCCCGCCGGTAAACACAGTGCCTTCGACGCCAAGCTTATCGGGGTCGCGCCCGGCGTCCCGCGCCGCCGTGCGGAAGGTTTCCAGGTTTCGCCTGCCGTCATCGTCGGGTTTCACGCGCGGGTTGGCGACCCAGCCGTCGGCGAGCCGCCCGGCGCGTTCGATGGGTTTGTCGTCCGTCGCGCCAATCCAGACCGGAATGGGGCGCTGAACCGGCAACGGGTTGATGCCTGCATTCTCGATTTGGTGCCATTCGCCGTCGAACGAACTGGATTCGTTGGACCACAATGTCCGCATCAGGGCGATTTGTTCTTCAACGCGGCGCCCCCGGTCGTGAAAATTTTGGCCCAGCGCCTCGAACTCCATCTTGCTCCACCCCAGCCCGACGCCCAGACGCAACCGGCCCTCGCTCAGCACGTCGATTTCGGCAGCCTGTTTGGCCGCCAGCACCGTTTGTCGTTGCGGCAGGATCAGGATGGCGGTGGCGAGTTCCACCCGCGTTGTGGCGGCGGCCATGAAGCCCATCAGCACGAACGGTTCGTGGAACATGTTGTGGAGCGCGTAGAAGGACCGGTACGGATCGTCCATCGGCGATTTCGCCTGTAGAACATGGTCGATCAGGGTCAGGTAGTCGAAGCCCAAATCCTCGACCGCTTGCACATAATCGCGGATCGCCGCCGGATCGGCGATTTCAGTGGTCGGGAATGAAACGCCGATGCGCATGGTTCGGACTCCTTGAATTTAGGGGGACGGGGGATTTAGGCGGATAGCCGCGCGAACCGCTAATTAGTGGATAAACGTGCGAAACGCACGACGCGCATGTTGGCGTGAATGCTGTGGTTCGGCATGACCAGGACGCAATTATCGTAGGGCGTCACAATTTCGGCGTCGCCGTCATGCGCGATCACCGTACCGGCTTTTTCGATAACTTCCATGCCGTTGTAGCGCTTGGTGAATTGAAAGGCGTTGGTTTTTGAATAGACACCATCGGTGATTTCAAGTTCCCGCAACGGCTGCGGCGGATTGTTCACGGCGTGTTCGTCGAGGAATTCCGGCGTGATCATATCCACCGCGTTCAGGAAATGCAGCGCGACGTCGAGCGCCGTAACGGCGGTTTCCTTCGCCCAGTGATAGCCGCATTCGACCAGCAATCCCGTCTTCGCGTTGCCGGTGTCGTGGAAAGGGGTGTATTCGATCAATCGCCGCCCGACGACGAAGCCGGAACCATAGGCGGCGTGTTCCGGAAAACCGACCTTGCGGGTCAGGGCGCGTTCCTTGTCCAATCCGTTGCACAGGGTGACGGCCGGCGAGGGGGTGCTCATGGAATGAATGTCGAGCAGATAATCCACCGTGTCGAAGTAGGCGCGCATTTCCCGCGCACGCCGCAATTCCCAGGAATCCTCGTCGCTGTCCAGGCGTTCTTCGACCCAGACGCGGTTCATGTCTTCGTTCACATAGCGCGAATTCAGCGGCCGTTGAGGATCGAACGTCAGGAACGCCTTGTAGTTTGAAAAGCCAAGGCTCAGGACGCCGTGCGAGGGCCGGACATTATGGCGAAAGAGGTGATCCAGCGCGATGGCGCCGCAAATTTCGTTGCCATGCATCAACGCGTTCAACATGACATGCGGGCCGGGCTTGCCGCTGTCCAGGCGTGTGATGTAGTCGACG
>JABJJH010000342.1 GCA_018660965.1 Rhodospirillaceae bacterium
CCGTGACCGATGACGTGGCGACACCACCCGCCATGCCACCGGAAGATGTGTCGGAGCCCGCACACATCGCCGTCGCGCCTGAAGCCGAAATCGCGCCGGATGACATGAACGCTATCGGCGTCCCGGAAAGCCCCGCCCCAATCATTGTGGCGCCTCCCGCGCCGAACGCCGCGCCTTTCGAGCCAGCCAGCGACGCCGCCCCCGAACTACCGGGATCAATCGTCCCGGAACCAAGTTCCACAGATTCCGGGTTGCCAGGCGCTGTCACGCCGGGGTTGCCAGGCGCTGTTACGCCGGGACTACCCGGCGCAGTGCAACCCGTGGAGGAAAATTCCGGTCCAGAAGGCGAACCGGCATGATCCTTGCCCTAGAATCCATCGACACGATCTTTAACAGTGGCGCCAACGCCCACGTTAGGAGGCCTTAATGGCTGAAGATGACAAGCCGGAATTAAACGAACTCGAGCAATCCGCGGATGGGCCCGTGGATGACGGCGTCGATCCGAGAATAATCGAAATGGACGCCCCGCAAGGCGCGCGGGACCTCGAAGCCGTGTATGAGATACCCGTTCAAGTGTCCGCTGTCCTGGGCAAGGCCAATATGCAGGTCAATCAGCTTCTAAAGCTGGGCCGGGGCGCCGTCGTGGAGCTTGACCGGAAAGTCGGCGAGGCGATCGACATCTACGTCAATAATCGATTGGTCGCGCGAGGAGAAGTCGTCGTCGTCGAGGACAAGCTCGGCGTAACGATGACTGAAATTATCAAATCCGACCGCACCACTTAATAAATCGGCAGCCGCGACACCATGACAATCGATACCGACACCAACGCAGAAGATGACGTCGCCATCCCGACGGGAGACCCCATCGCGCCTCCAGTGGGTCGGGCGCGGGCTGATCTAGCGACAATCCTCGGTATCGGCAGCGCCGTCATTTTAATCGCTGCGGCGATTATCCTTGGCGGCTCCATCGAGGCGTTTTTTGACGTTCGCTCGGTCTTTATCGTCCTTGGCGGCACGATAGGGATAACGACGGCGTGCTTTTCACTAAACGATATGGCGTCGGCGATCCGCGTAACCGCGCAAACAGTATTTCACCGGACGCCAAACCCCGCAGCGGCGGCGATACACACCCTGCAACTGGCGCAGCTTACACGCTACCGTGGCGTATTGGTTTTACAGGAGCATATGGACGCCCTCAAAAACGACCGCATATTGCACCGCGGCCTATCCATGGTGTTGGACGGGACACCCGGAGACACCATCGAACGAATTTTGCAGCAGGAAATTCAAGCGACCGCGCAACGCCAGGCCCGGAGCGCGAGCGTCTTGCGAAAGGCGGCGGAAATTTCACCCGCCATGGGCCTGATCGGCACGCTGGTTGGTTTGGTGCAAATGCTCGGCAGCCTGTCGGACCCCTCTACGATTGGCCCTAAAATGGCGCTTGCCCTTTTAACGACGTTCTACGGCGCGGTTCTGTCTAATCTGGTGTTCACGCCGCTCGCGTCCAAACTGGAGCGGAATTCCAGTGATGAAATACTGATCAATCATCTGCACGCCATGGCGGCGGCGTCGATTGGCCGACAGGAAAATCCACGGCGCCTTGAAATGCTCCTCAACACCATTCTGCCCCCCGGCAAGCGCATCGAATTTTTCACCTAGTTTAAGGACGAGGTAAACAAACAATGAGACTGTTAATCGTCGGAAGCCTCGAAGGACACATCAGCACGGCTGGTCAAATTGCGATATCCAGAGGCGCCAAGGTGGCCCATGTGGATTCGATCGATGAGGCGCTGGCCATCGTCCGGTCCGGACAAGGCGCCGAACTCCTTTTCGTCGACATCAAATTAAATGTCGGCGACCTCGTGACTCGACTGGCGGCGGAACGCATCAGCATACCCGTGGTGTCCTGTGGCATCGGGGCCAACGCCGACGCCGCCGTCGCGGCCATCAAGCAAGGCGCCAAGGAATACATCCCGTTACCGCCGGACCCGGAATTGATCGCGGCCGTGCTGGAAGCTGTCGCAGCCGAAAAGCACACCATGGTGCATCGCGATCCCGCGTTAACCACGGTCTTGGCGTTTGCCGACCAGATCGCGCCTTCGGACGCCTCGGTTCTCATCACCGGCGAATCCGGCACAGGCAAGGAATTGATGGCGCGTTACGTACACGCCAAGAGTAAACGCGGGGCGCAAAATTTCGTCGCGGTGAATTGCGCCGCAATCCCGGAAAACCTGCTTGAATCCGAATTGTTCGGGCACGAAAAAGGCGCGTTCACCGGGGCGGTGGCGCGACGCATTGGCAGATTCGAGGAAGCCCATGGCGGGACGTTGTTGCTCGACGAAATCAGCGAAATGCACCCTCGGTTACAGGCGAAATTGTTGCGGGCCGTGCAAGAGCGTGAAATTGACCGGGTCGGCGGCACGAAACCGATCAAGGTCGATGTTCGGCTGCTGGCCACATCCAACAGGAATCTGGAAGAAGCCGTCAACAATGGCGATTTTAGAGAAGATTTGTTTTTCCGTCTGAATGTCGTGAACCTTCGATTGCCCGCGCTGCGGGAGCGGCCCCTGGATATCCCCATGCTTGCGGAGCATTTCATCGATAAATATTCGCTCTCAAATGACAAGGTCGGGTTAACAATTTCCGACGAAGCAATGGAAATGTTGTCCCGGCACAGTTGGCGCGGCAATGTGCGCGAACTGGAAAACACCATGCATCGCGCTGTCCTGTTGGCGCAGGGTGAAGAAATCACCGCCGATACGATATCGTTGAATATGTCGGAATCTTTGGCGCCAAATCCCATCTCTGCGGTGTTACCGGCGGCGCCGGCGGCGCCCATCGACGAAATTGCGAACTTCATCGGTCGGACGGTGGCGGAAGTTGAACGCGATTTAATCATCGACACGCTGCAGCACTGTTTGGGCAATCGCACCCATGCAGCGAATATATTGGGCATTTCAATTCGCACGCTGCGCAACAAACTGAAACTTTACAGTGGGGATGGCGTTCCGGTGCCTATGCCCGGCGACGCGGAGAACCGGACACAATATTGAGCGATCCGACGATGTATTCATATCTTGAATGGAGACGATCGCTCCGATGACCGACGCCGCACCTGAAAACGCGACCGGCGCTGCCTCACAAACCGGATCGGCTTTCCTCGACACCGCGTTGGGCAAAATCACCAAGCGAACCGACATCGCCCTGGCGTTGGGCGTCGTCGCCATCCTCGCCGTTTTGCTCATGCCGATGCCGACGTGGATGCTCGACTTTTCGTTGGCGGTCTCCATCACGTTTTCCGTGCTCATATTGATGACGGTCATGTTTGTCGAAAAGCCGTTGGAGCTGAATTCTTTTCCGACGATACTTCTGATTGCGACGATGATGCGCCTTTCGTTGAATTTGGCGTCCACGCGGCTAATTCTGGCGGAAGGTCATACCGGTACGGACGCCGCAGGCCGCGTTATCGAGGCTTTTGGGAATTTCGTCGTCGGCGGCAATTACGTCATCGGCATTATCGTTTTCGGCATTCTGGTCATTGTTAATTTCGTGGTTATTACAAAAGGCGCCGGCCGCATCGCCGAAGTCGCCGCCCGATTCAGTCTGGATGCAATGCCGGGCAAACAAATGGCGATCGACGCCGACCTGTCCGCCGGACTTATCAACGAAGACGACGCGCGGTCGCGACGAAAGACCCTGGAAGACGAGAATTCATTCTATGGGGCGATGGATGGCGCTTCGAAATTCGTTCGCGGCGACGCCATCGCTGGATTGCTGATAACGTTCATCAATATTATCGGCGGGATCATTATCGGCGCGGTCCAAAAGGACATGACCGTCGCCGCGGCGGCGCAAAATTATACGCTCCTCACCATCGGCGATGGCCTCGTCAGTCAAATACCGGCGCTGATCGTATCAACCGCCGCTGGTATGCTGGTGACCAAGGCCGGGATCACGGGCCCCGCCGACAAGGTCATATTTGGACAACTCAGCAACCGTCCCAGCGCGCTTGGTATTTCATCGTTTCTGCTCGTGCTCATGGCGTTATTGCCCGGCATGCCCGCCCTGCCCTTTTTGATTTTGGCGGCGGCCACCGGCGGGACCGCGCTGCTCCTGATGCGGCATCGAGCCCAGGCCACCACCGCGCAGGAACAGGAAGTCGCGATGGAAGCCGCCCAGACGCCGGTGGCGGAAGAACCGATCACCACCGCGTTGGCGATCGACACCCTCCGGCTCGAACTGGGTTATGGCCTGTTGTCGATGATCAACACCCAATCGGAACAAAGGCTGACCGACCAGATCAAGGCGCTGCGCCGTCAATTGGCGATGGAAATGGGTTTCATCATGCCCGCCGTGCGCATTCAGGATAACCTGCAACTCAACGCGAACAGTTACATCGTCCGGGTCAAGGAAATTGAGGCGGGCACCGGTGAATTGCGGCCCAATATGCTGCTCGTCATGGATCCGCGCGGGGAGACGATTTCACTGCCCGGCGAGGCGACGACCGAACCGACATTCGGCCTGCCCGCGATGTGGGTTAGTGATCAAAACCGCGAAGAGGCCATGTTTCGCGGCTATACCGTCGTCGACGCGCCGACCGTCATCACGACCCATCTGACGGAAGTCATCCGCGACAACATGTCTGAGTTGCTGTCCTACGCCGAAACGCAAAAATTGCTCGACGAGCTTGGCGCGCCGCAACAAAAAATGATCGCCG
>JABJJH010000571.1 GCA_018660965.1 Rhodospirillaceae bacterium
CATGACAGCCAAACGCGTCATTCTTGAAATGGGAACCGGCAATGATTTGCACGGGGGAAATTACACCAAGGCGGCGAAGCGCGCGGTTCAGGACGCGCTGCATCACAGCTCGCTCACCATGATTCGCACCCTGGGCGTGGATAAAAACGACGTTCAGGTGGACGTCACCATCGGCGTGCAGAACCCCGATTCGGTGGATACGGATGCGGTGAAAGCGACCCTGCCGGTGGGAACCGTCACGGTGCGCGCCGTGCTGGGCGGCCTGGACGTGCCCGATGATGAAGGCGGCGATGTCGCCGTTATCGCCAGCGCCGCGATCGAGGTGCGACTAGACCTGCTGTAGGCATGGTGTCAGGCAATGTTGGTTTCGGATTTTGATCTTCGCACGATTGACCGGGCATTCCTCGACAACCCGTATCCGACCTATTGCGACTTGCGTGAAAACGACCCGGTGCATCGCTGCCCGGACGGCAGTTTCTTTCTGACGCGCTACGACGATGTTCTGGCCGTTTATCGCGACCATGATCGGTTTAGCTCGGACAAGAAAATCGACTTCAAGCCGAATTTCGGCGACAGCCCGCTCTACGAACACCACACGACCAGCCTCGTTTTCAATGACGCGCCGTATCACACCCGAATCCGTTCGCTGTTGGCGCCCGCCTTCACGCCGCGCGCACTTGAAGAATTGCGGGCGAGGGTCGAAGCCTTTATCGACGCCCGGCTTGATGAACTGGCCGACAGAGGGCGCTTCGACCTGATCGCCGATTTCGCCTCCCCGCTGCCGGTGCAATTGATCGGCGATATGCTGGGCGTGCCGGAATCCCAACGCGGTCCGTTGCGCGGGTGGTCGCTGGCGATTCTCGGCGCGCTGGAACCGAAGCTATCCCCCGAAAATTTTGCAGCCGGATGTCGCGCGGTGGGTGATTTCAAGGCGTTCCTGGGGGATTTGATCGCGCACCGGCGCCGCCATCCCGCGCCGGAAGGCCAGGGCGAAATTCTGTCAAAACTGATCGAAGCCGAATGGGACGGCGAACGGTTGAGCGACATCGAGTTGTTCCACAACTGCATCTTCCTGTTGAACGCGGGCCACGAAACCACGACCAATCTCATCGGCAATGGGGTGGAAGCGTTCTTCCGCTTCCCCGACGAACGCGACCGTCTGGTCGCCGATCCGGCGTTGATCAAAGCGGCGGTGGAGGAAATGCTGCGCTATGAAAGCTCGAACCAGTTGGGCAATCGCCGCGCGACGACGGATGTGGAGGTCGGCGGCGTTGCGATCCCGGCGGGCGGCTATATCCATTTGTGTATCGGGGCGGCCAACCGCGACCCGGCGCATTTCCCCAACCCCGACCAATTCGACATAACCCGACAGCCCAACCGGCATCTGGCGTTTGGCAGCGGCGTGCACACCTGTGCGGGGGCGTCGCTCGCCCGCATGGAAGGTCAGATCGCAATCGGAAAACTGATGCAACGATTCCCGAAGTTAAGCCCGGACGGCCCACCAGTGCGCGGCGGTCGTGTGCGGTTCCGAGGGTTTTTGGAACTGCCTGCGGCGGTTTAGAGGGCGGCGAGAAATTCCTGAATCGCGGCGGCGAGGTCGTCGCCCCGTGTTTCGGGCAGCATATGCCCGCCACCCTCCAGCGCCACGAGGCGGGAACCGGATATCCGCTGCGCCAAATCGCTGCCGAACCACGCGGGCATTAACTGGTCGTCCGCACCCGTCACAATAAGCGTGGGACACGTGATCTTTGGCGTCAGGGGGCGGGTGTCGAAGGACAGAATGGCGTTCAATCGACCGGCAATCTGTTCGGCGTCCTGCGGCGCGGCGTCGGTCGCCATGCGTTCAAACCCGGCTTCGTGCGCTCGCCGATACGCGGGTGGAAACAGCAGGCTGGCGTTGAACCACGCGTATTGATACGGGTCGAGCGTGCGCGCAGCCGCGATGCGCAGTTGTTGCATCGTCGTCAAATGTCCATCCGCGTGCGACCAGGGCGACGCCAGCACCAACCCGTCGACCCGGTCCGGGTTCGCCGCCACGCTCGCCAGCCCGATGCCGCAGCCGGTGGAATGGCAACACAGATGCGCCCGCTCGATCCCCAGCGCATCCAGCAGGCCGATAACTTCGTCCGCCCGGCCCGCCATGGTCATCGCGTCCGGTGTTGGCGCGGGCGCGCTGCGCCCGGTTCCGCGCTGATCGTAACGGATGATCGTGAAGGTTTCGGCAAGCGCATCGATGAACGGCGCCACGCCGAGCGGACCGCTGCTTTGCGGCAACAGCATCACCATCGGGCTTCCGGTTCCGCTGCGCGTATAATAAAGGTCGCCACCGTCCACCTGCGCCATCGGCATGGATCAATTCTCCCTGATATAACCCTGAGAAGCGTCGATGAGGATGTTCGTCATCTCCACCGTGGTCACGTGATATTCGGGTCGATCAGCTTGCAGATGCTGGAATTGTCGAGATCGCCATGACCGTTGTTGATGTGCTGCTGATAGGCCGCCGTCGCGACGGCCCCCAACGGCGTCGACGTGCCCGCCATCTGGGCGGCGGCTTGAGACAGACGCAAATCCTTCAGCATTAATTTCGCCATGAAGCCGGGCTTGAACCCATTGCTGGACGGTGATCCCGCCAGCGCGCCGGGTAAGGGGCAGGACCCTTCCAGAATTCGCGAGCTTCCCGTCGAGGTCGAAATCACATCGAACAGCACCTGACGGTCGACGCCAAGCTTTTCACCCATGACAAAGGCTTCGGACGTGGCCAGGGTGATAATTCCCGCGATCATGTTGTTGCAAATCTTGACGACCTGCCCCTGGCCCGGGCCGCCGCAGTGGACGATGTTCTTGCCCATGCCTTCAAGGATCGGGCGGGCCTTGTCGAAGATCGATTTTTCACCGCCGCACATGAAGGTGAGCGTACCATTATCCGCGCCGACCGTGCCGCCGGAAACGGGCGCATCGAGCATTTCGAACCCGGCCCTGCTGGCCGCTTCGTGAACCGCGACCGCGCTTTCGACATCGATGGTCGAGGAATCAATGAACAGCGTTCCCGGATCGGCGGCCGCAACGACGCCATCATTTATAAAAACTTCACGGACATTGCCGCCCACCGGTAACATCGTGACCACGAAATCAACGCCAGAAGCCGCATCCTTGATCGACGCGGCGCGTTCGGCGCCGGACTGGACCACGAAATTAACCGCTTCCTCCGACAGGTCGAAGACTTTGAGGGTGTGCCCCGCCGTGATCAGGTTTCGCGCCATCGGTCCGCCCATGTTGCCGACGCCGATAAATCCAATTTTCGCCATGGTGAAACTTCCTTCCGTCTCTGTGCTCTATGCCTGCAGGACCTTGGTGTAACTATGGGCAGGCGGCGCGTTTTGCGCACGCTTAAAATACGCCGCGCCGCGCCGCGATGTTTCATTGAATTCAAGGCGCCTTTTCAACGCGCGGCGCTTCGGGTTACCATCGACGCATAGACGCACCCGGGAACACAGGTTCGGAGGATCGCGATATGCATTTATTCAAGGATAACGCCCCAAGCGATATGGACGCGGCGCTCGCCCAATTGCCGATCATTGATCTGGGCCCGTATTTCAAGGGCGAAGCGGGCGCGTTGGACGGGCTCGCGGCGCAAATTCGCGGCGCCTGCGAAACGACCGGCTTTTTTTACATCAAGAATCATGATGTGCCGCAGGCATTGATCGACGCCACGTTCGAACAGCACAAACGCTTCCACGCCTTGCCTCTGGAAGAAAAGACCAAGCTGACCCTGGATCAATACAATGTCGGCTATCTGGCGATGAACACCTCCATGCAGGCGCATTCAACCGTTCACAAGGCGACCAAGCCGAACCAGAACGAATCGTTTTTCGTCACGCATGACCGGGGGCCGGACCATCCCGATGTGGTCAACAAGACGCCGTTGCGCGGCCATAATTACTGGCCGGAAAACCTGCCCGGATTTCGCGATGGCGTGATGGCGTATTTCGACGCCGTCAACGCGTTGGGGCAACGCATGCTGCCCGCCTTCGCCGTCGCGCTGGATATGCCGGCGGATCATTTCGAGCCGTATTTTTCCGACGAAAACCACGCGACCTTGCGTCTGTTGCACTATCCACCGACGAAGCAGGAAGACAATGATTTCGGCGCCGGGCCCCATACCGATAATTCCTTCATGACTATTCTGGCGCGATCCGAAGTGCCGGGTCTGGCGGTGCGGTTGCCGTCGGGGGAATGGATATCGCCGCCGTTGGTGCCGGGCACGTTCCTGGTCAATATCGGCAATATCATCCGGCGCATGTCGAACGACCGCTTCATGTCGACGCCGCACGGCGTAATCGTGGAAGGCGGCGCGGATCGCTATTCAATGGCGTACTTCCACAGCCCGAACGCCTACCGCACGATAGAAGTTTTGCCGACCTGCACGGATGCGGATAACCCGCCGAAACACGAACCGGCGTTGTACGCCGATTTGATCAAGGGGTTCTACGCCGTCAATTATTCGCACCAAAAGAAATACGGTGATGCGCCGCGCGACCAGTACAAGGACTAAAACGCGCGAAATTCGGGTAAATTTCTCCACCGGGCATGGTGAATTGGCGAATCATGGGGTAAGTATCGAAACCCTTCTTAACGTCAGTGAACCGTGTCCCCGCATCCCAACCAGATTTTAAAAGACGTCTTCGGCTACGACGCCTTCCGCCCCGGCCAGGAAGAGGTGATGAACACCATTCTGGCGGGTGAGAACGTCCTGGTGGTGATGCCGACAGGGGCGGGAAAATCGCTTTGTTTTCAGATACCCGCCTTGGCGCGCGACGCCTTGACGCTTGTCGTCTCGCCGCTTGTCGCCTTGATGGAGGATCAGGTCGCCGCCTTGCGCTTGGCGGGCGTGGCGGCGGAAACGATCAACTCCTCGCGACCTTACGATGTAAACGCCGCAAGCTGGCGACGGGTCGCGGCGGGCGAATCGCGTCTGCTCTACATTTCCCCGGAACGCTTGATGACGGACCGGATGCTGGCGGCGTTAAGCCGGTTGCCGGTGGGGCTTCTGGTTGTCGATGAAGCGCATTGCATTTCGCGCTGGGGGCCATCGTTTCGCCCGGAATACGAAGGGTTAAGCCGAATCGGCTCCCTGTTCCCGGACGCCAGCATCGCCGCCTTCACCGCAACCGCCGACGTCGCGACGCGCGACGACATCGCGGGTAAGCTGTTTGGCGGTCAGGGCCGAATTTTCGTCGCCGGGTTTGACCGTCCGAATATCCGGTTGGCGGTCGAACCGCGCGGCGACTGGAAACATCAATTGCTGGAATTTGTGAGGGAACGGGCGGGAGAAAGCGGCATTGTTTATTGCCTGTCGCGCAAAAAGACGGAAGAAGCCGCCGTCTTCCTGAACGATAACGGCGTGCGGGCGTTACCTTATCACGCGGGCATGGATGCGGGCGCGCGCACCGCGAACCAGGAAACATTCATGACCGAGGCGGGAACCGTGATGACCGCGACCATCGCGTTCGGCATGGGAATCGACAAGCCCGATGTTCGCTATGTCTTCCACGCCAATTTGCCGGGCAACATGGAATCCTATTACCAGGAACTGGGCCGGGCCGGGCGCGACGGCGCGGCGGCGGACGCCTTCATGCTGTACGGCCTCGACGACATCCGCCAGCGCCGATTCTTCATACAGGACGACAATGGCGACGACGCGCACAAGCGCCGCGAACACAAGCGGTTGGATAGTCTGATCGCCTATTGCGAAACGCCGACCTGTCGCCGCCGCACCTTGCTGTCCTATTTTGGCGAAGACCCGGAACCCTGCGGCAATTGCGACGTATGCCTGAACCCGCCCGCGCTGGAGGATGGCCGCGATCCGGGAAACGCCGTCGCCAATGCGGTGCGTGAAACCGGGCAGCGCTTCGGCGCGGCGCATGTCATCGACGTGGTGCGCGGTGCGGATACGGAAAAAATCAGATCGATGGGACACGAACGGCTAAGCGCGTATGGCGCCGGGGCGACGGTGTCGAAGGACGATTGGCGTTCGATCATTCGGCAGATGGTGGCGTCGGGATTACTCGACCTCGATTATCAAGGGCATGGCGGGTTGAGTCTGACGCCGAACGGGGACGCATTTTCGCGGGGTGAAGTGGAATTCCGTTATCGGCGCCACCCGGCGCGAACCAAGTCCAGCAGCAGAGCGTCTAAATCAGGATCTGGGGCGGCGCAGGCGGCCCAATTATCCGCGCCGGACGCCGAATTGCTGGCCGCGTTGAAACGGTTGCGGCTTGATCTGGCGCGCGAACGGGGCGTTCCAGCATTCGCGGTGTTCGCCGATCGGGCGCTTATCGACATGGCGCAGCGCAAACCACGTGACGGTATAGAGTTCCTGGCGGTCAACGGCGTCGGCGCGGCCAAGCTGCGGGATTTCGCCGAACCGTTTCTGGCGGCGATCTCCGCTGCCGTAGATCAGGAATAGGATTGTCATAACGGCGCTGATTTGGCACGCTGGCCCCTTGGCTAATTGCGTTACACGATTCCAAAGGATGCGCTCATGACCAAGACAGACGAAGGGCCGGGCCTCGCACCCCCCCACGATACGCCCGTTCCCTACCGCGAACGGATCACTAACTACTATATGGCGTTGGGATATGGGAAGCCCTACCAATGGGCCCACTATGCCGATGTTCCGTTCACGGCGTTGAAAAAGCCGCTGGCGGACTCCCGCGTCGCGCTGATCACCACCGCCGCGCCGTTTCAAGCGGACAAGGGCGATCAGGGACCGGGCGCGCCCTACAACGCCGCCGCGAAGTTCTACAAGGTGTATTCCGGCGATGCGTCGGAAGATCACGATCTTCGGGTGTCCCATATCGGCATTGACCGGAAACATACGACGGCGGAAGACATCAACACGTATTTCCCGCTGGCCCAGCTTCGCAAGCTGGCGGAGTCGGGCCGCATCGGATCGGTCGCGCCGCGGTTTCATGGCGCGCCGACCAATCGCAGCCAGGACACCACCATCAATCAGGATTGCGTCGAATTGTTGGCGCGGGTCCGCGAAGACGAGGCCGATGTCGCGGTCATTGTGGCCAATTGACCAGTGTGTCATCAGACCGTGAGTCTGATTGCACGTCACCTGGAAGAAAATGGCGTCCCAACAGTCATCATGGGGTGCGCCAAGGACCTTGTTGAATATTGCGGCGCGCCGCGCTTTTTGTTCAGTGACTTCCCCTTGGGCAACGCGGCGGGCCGCCCGAACGATCCGGAATCCCAGGCGTTCACGCTGGAGTTGGCGATGAAGGTGCTGGAAACCGCGCCGGGGCCGCGCACGACCGTTCAATCGCCGCTGCGGTGGAACGACGACGCGCTCTGGAAACTCGACTTCAGCAACATCGACCAGATGTCGGAAGAAGAACTGGCCGAACGCAAGAAGGCCTTCGACGAAGTAAAGGAAGTCGCCAAGCAGCAGCGGATCAAGGACGGTCTGAAGGTCCACGCGGCGGAATAGGCGACAAACGACACGGGTAGGCAAGGGGACGGGCGATGGCGGACGATCTGGCTGAACTGATGAAGCGCGTGGGCGACACGGTTACGGATGAAGATGTCGCGACCGCCGCCCCAATCCGGTTGTTGAATGTGACCTTCGACCGGAATGAAGCCGAGCCGAACCCCGGCGCCGCCGCGCCGGAAGGATGGCATCTGGTTTATTTTTCAGCCACCACCCGACCCGAAGGACTGGGGCCCGACGGCGCGGCGCGCGGGCTTGGCGTGATTCCGGCGATGCCATTTCCCCGGCGCATGTTCGCGGGTATTCGCATGCGCTTCCATCAGCCTATCCGGATTGGCGAGAATCTGACGCGCGAAACGGAACTGTTGTCGATTACACCGAAAGACGGGTCTACCGGCCGCATGGCCATCGTGACCGTTATCAGCCGCATTTCCGGCGCAAACGGATTGGCCCTGGAGGAAGAACGCGACACCGTGTTCCGGGAAGAAGCCAAGCCGGGACAGGGAAACGCCGCGCCGCGTCAGGCACAGGCGCCCGAAGATACGGTCTGGCGGGAGGTCATCACCCCCAACGAAGTCGCGTTGTTCCGGTTTTCCGCGCTGACCTTCAACCCGCACCGCATTCATTACGACGCGCCCTATGCGACCGGCGTTGAAGGGTATCCCGGCCTTGTCGTGCACGGGCCGTTTTCGCAGACCTGCCTGGTTAATTTCGCCCGGGACAACAACCCGGGCCGCCAGATCACGTCGTTTTCCATGCGCGCGCGGGCGCCGCTGTTCGTCAATGAACCCATTGAATTGGTTGGGCGCCCCGATGGCGGCAAGACGGAAGCAGATGGCTGTTCGGTTTGGGCGCTGACCCCACAAGGCGGAATCGCCATGAGCGCGACGGCGACGTTCGCCTAACCCTGAAATTCACCTGACGATGAAAAGAGGAATGTCGAGATGACGCAACACTTTGAAATCGAACCCGTGACACCGACCATTGGTGGAAATGTCGTTGGGCTGGACCTGTCCCAACCGCTGTCCGACGAAACGTTTGAACAATTGCACGCTGCTTTTCTGGATCGGAAGGCGTTGTTCTTTCGCGATCAGGACATATCGCTGGAACAACACAAGGCGTTTGGCCGCCGGTTCGGGGACCTTCATATTCACCCTTCCGCCCGTCCCTATAAAGCCGATGGGGTAGAGCACCCGGAAATCTTGTTTCTCCACGCCGATGAGAAAACGACCCGCACCGCCGGGGACACCTGGCATTCCGACGTGTCCTGCGATCCGGAACCGCCGATGGCGAGCATTTTGCGCCTGGTCAAGATTCCGCCGTCCGGTGGGGACACACTGTTCGCCTGCATGTATTCCGCCTATGACGCCTTGTCGGAGCCGATGAAGCAATACCTGGGCGAATTGACGGCGATCCATGACGGAGCCTCGAATTACCGAGACCGCGCCAAGCGCCGGGATAATTTCATCGAAGACAAGGAATATCCGCGCAACGGCCATCCGGTTGTCCGGACCCACCCGGAAACCGGCGAAAAGGCGCTCTATGTTAATACGGCGTTCACGTCGCACATCGACGCTGTTCCCAAGGCGGAAAGTGACGCCGTGTTGGCTTTCCTGTATCAGCACATATCCAACGCGGCGTTTCAGTGTCGCTTTCAGTGGACCGAGAACGCGATCGCCATGTGGGACAATCGCTGCACGCTGCATCACGCGATGTGGGACTACTATCCGAATGTTCGTTCGGGCTTTCGGGTGACCGTGCAAGGCGACAAGCCGCTCTGAGTATATTTCAAAAAAGGAAACGAATGTTTTGACGTTAAAAGTCGTTGGCGCCGGGTTCGGCAGGACCGGGACGAATTCATTGAAATTGGCGTTGGAGCAACTTGGCTTCGGGCCCTGTCACCACATGTTCGAAGTGGGCGCGAACCCTGGTCAGGTCCCGTATTGGCAGGCGGCGGCGCGCGGCGACATGCCCGATTGGGACGAAGTCTTCGAAGGCTATAACGCCTCGGTCGATTGGCCGTCCTCTCGGTTCTGGCGGGAAATCTCGACGCACTATCCGGAGGCCAAGGTGTTGTTGTCGGTCAGGCCTTTCGAATCGTGGTTCAAAAGCATTCACGCGACGATTTACCCGAACCTGAAAAACCGCGCGAATTTGGAACCCGGCATCGTGCGGGACCGTCGGGACATGGCGTATGAAATCGTCGTCGAACAAACCTTTGGCGGCGATCTCGAGAACATCGATCACGCGCGGACAGTGTTCGAAGCGCATATCGCCGAGGTGCACCGGACGATCGCACCGGATCGCCTGTTGACCTACGATGTCGCGGAAGGCTGGACGCCGCTTTGCGCATTTCTGGGCGTTTCGGTTCCCGATACGCCGTTTCCCCGGACCAACTCCACCGGAGAATTTCAGGCGCGCGTCGCCGCCCGGAACGCCAGCGCTTCTTAACCCAATACAAGGAAATTTCATGCGTTGTGAAGTCGTCGCCATCGGAACGGAATTGTTGTTGGGACAGATCGTCGATACGAATTCGTCGTGGATCGGCGAGCATCTCGCGCTCGCGGGGATCGACTCGATCTTCCAGGTCAAGGTCGGGGACAATGCGGATCGTATGGAGTTCTGCATTCGCCAAGCCCTGGAGCGTAGCGACGCGGTGATTTGCTGCGGCGGGTTGGGACCAACCCAGGACGATATCACCCGTGAAGTGATCGCGCGCGTCATGGGGGTCGACCTGCATCGTGACGAAGCGATCGTTGAAAAGATCCGGCACATGTTCGAATCCCGTGGCCGGGTCATGAGCGACAATAACCGGCGCCAGGCCGATATCCCGGACGGCGCGGCGCCAATTCCGGAAATGCCGGGCACCGCGCCCGGTTTGATGTGCCCCGTCGGCGATAAGGTCATCTACGCCGTTCCCGGCGTGCCGCATGAAATGCGCACGATGATGCAAGGAACCATTCTGGCCGATCTGCAACGCCGTTCGGGACAAACCACCGCGATTCGCAGCCGGGTTCTACGCACTTGGGGAAACAGCGAATCCGGGCTTGCGGAAATTTTGGCCGACCGCATCGACGAACTGGATGTGCTGGGCAACCCGACCCTGGCGTTTCAGGCCAGCGGAATTGAAGGAATCAAGGTTCGCATCACCGCAAAATCCGCGGACGAAGCCGCCGCCGCATCCATCTTGGCGTCGGAAGAAGCCCTGGTGCGCAACCTGTTGGGCGATGTGGTGTTCGGAATCGACGAGGAATCGATGGAAGTCGTCGTCATCGACCGTATGCGGGAACTGGGCTTGACCCTTGGCGTCGTCGAGGGTCTGACCGGTGGCGTGCTGGCCGCGCGGCTTAGCGAAGTCGATGTCGCGGGGAATGTTTTCCAGGGCGCGCTCGTTGGCGGCGCGAACAATCATGCAGGCGAAGCAGGCGCTTCCGGCGAGGACCGCGCGATCGCGACCGCCAAGACGGCGCGAGAGACGTTCAACACGGATGTCGGCATTGCGGTATCGCTACCGGAAACCCTGGTCGCGCCGCCGCCGGGACAGACGCCGCCGCCGGGCCAAGTCTATTTGGGGGTCGTTATCGGCGATAAATGTTATTCAACCAGCACCGCTTTGCCCGGAGACCGGAATCGGTTCCGGAATTACGCAGTTATTAATCTGTTGAATTTTCTCCGCAAGACTTTGTCTTCCTGAAGAGCGGTCACAGCAAAATAAACACTAAATTTTAATAAATTTGATTGAAAATAGATCAGCAATGCGGCTTGTCGTGGTGTCGTCCTCACGAACAGGGCATATTGTCACGGAATTGCGGAATTGAATTGATGTTGCGAAAGCGTCTTTGAATGCAAGTTGAAAAAATCCATGTCACGAGGGGCGTTTATTTCGTCAGAATCCCGGACGTTGGCCTGAACATCCTGTGTGGCTGTCCGTCCGATGTCGTGAAACATCTGATGAAGCACGGCCTCATCGTGACGGTGGAGCGAAACGGCGTCACGTTTGAAACCGGCCCGAATGCGATTTTGCTATCGGATGTGATGTTGCAAAGCGGCGTCGTCGCAAATATGGCGGAATTTCCCGTTTTGCAGATGCTGTACCGGCAGGGCATGCTGATTCCCGATCACCCGAACAATACGGGCGCAAAACCCCTGATCATCGGCTCGGCGGAGCAGGTGAAGGCGCAGATGGAATACATCTACCGGGGTAATTACGGCCTCGTTTCCGAAGAAGAAATTCTGGAAACGGGGTTGGACGCGGATACCGCGCGACGGTTGATGCGGATGAAATTGAAATTCGCCTTCGGTGCAATTCGCGGCACGGAAGACCTGCTCGATTCCGTGGTTGTCGCCGACGGACCCTCGGAGATTCGAAATGGCGTCACGATTCGCCGGACCGCGACAAACAATTTTGAAATTTCCTACGCCGGAGAAACCGTCAGCATCGACTTGAACCTTGCGAGAAACGAGGAATACGAGCCGCCGTATTTTCTGGGAATGCATAATATCCCACGCGAGTATTTCGGCGTCATTCACGCGGGCGAAGGCGACGGCTGGGACATCAACCGAACCTGCATGACAAGCATTTTGATGTTTCATGGCAAGATCTACCTGATCGATGCCGGACCGAACATCCTCTACAACCTGAAATCCCTGGGCATTGGACTGAATGAAATCGAGGGCATTTTTCACACCCATGCCCATGACGATCACTTCGCCGGCCTGACCGATATTATTGGCGCGGATCACCGTGTCCGCTATTTCGCCACGCCGTTGATCCGTTCGTCCGTGACGAAGAAAATGTCCGCCCTGCTATCCATAGACGAATCGCGGTTTCAAAATTTATTCGATGTTTGCGATTTGGAATTGAACGAATGGAATAATATCGACGGCATGGAGGTTAAACCGGTGCTGTCGCCCCACCCGGTTGAAACCAACATATTTTTCTTCCGGGCGATGTGGGCGCAGGGCTACAAAACATATGCCCATTTCGCCGACATCTCGTCTTTGACCGTTATGGAAAACATGCTGACGGACAATCCGAACGAAATCGGAATGTCGCGGGCCTTTTATGAAGAAGTGAAGCAAACCTACCTGACCAAAACGGATTTGAAGAAACTGGATATTGGGGGCGGTATGATTCATGGCGCGGCCGTCGATTTTCGGGACGATGAGTCCGATAAGATCATCCTGGCGCATAGAGCCGATCCGTTAACCCTGGAAGAAGAGGAGATCGGGTCCGCGGCGCCGTACGGGACCGTGGATGTTCTAATTCCCAATTATCAGACCTATACCCGCCGCAACGCGTTTCAGTATATGCGGACGTATTTTCCCGATATTGCGCAGGAGCAATTATCGACGCTGCTTAACAATCCGCTGGAGACCGTCAACCCGGAAACAATCTTGATCAAGGAACATGAATCAAACGAAACCGTGTACCTGATTTTGACTGGCGACGTGGAAATGATAAACACGAAAACCGGCGTGCGGGCCTTGCTGGCGTCCGGCGCGCTTATCGGCGAACAAATGGCGCTGCATGGGCTGGCGGCGGGCCATACCTTCCGCACACGAAATTTTGTGAACGTCCTCGCCATGCCGACCGAGTTGTTCCGGCGGTTCATCCGGAAAAACGACCTTTTCAAGGAATTCTCGCGGCTGGATGAAAACAGATATTTCCTGCGCAGCACATGGCTGTTCGGACAATCGCTTTCCCACAAAACGCAGAATTTGATTTGTCAGGAAATGACGTTGTTGCAAGCTGAGGAGGGCGACGCCATTCTCGAAAACGGGGATGGATCGTATCTGCATGTCATCAAGAGCGGTGCGGTCAATTGTCCTGAAGGATATAGCGAACAAAGCGAAATGCTGTTAGCGGGCGAATATTTTGGCGATGCATCCATCTTGTTCGGCGATCAGCTGGAGGAAGGGTTCCGCGCCACGTGCCCAACCAGCATTTATAAAATACCGGTCGAAATTGTGCGCGACATTCCTATTGTGCGCTGGAAATTGCTGGAGAACTACCAGCGCCGCACGGGCACGTCGGGGTAATTTAACGACTGGCGTCTAGTGTGATGGTTTTGCATTTCATCCCATTACATGGGACAAAATGCAGGATCTGAATCACACTAATTTCAATAAGTTGGTGTGCTGATTCACGAGAAATTCAATGTTATGAATTTCTCGATCAGGACACTGGCGTTACGACGTTTCCACCGCCCCGCCCGCCTCGGCCCAGCCGTGAAAGCCCGACCCAATATGCGCGACGTTGGTCATGCCCATCTGTTGCAACGCCAACGCCGCCAGGGCTGAACGACCGCCGCCGGCGCAAAACAGCACGAAATTTTTGGATTCTCCAAAGATCGATTTAAAGTAGCGGCTATTCGGATCAACCCAAAATTCAAGCATGCCGCGCGGCGCATGCAACGCCCCGGGCACGCGACCGTCGCGGTGTAATTCCCGGACATCCCGGATATCCACCAGCACCGTATCGGGATCGCTGTCCATGGCGATGGCTTCTTCGGCGCTATAGGTCGTGATGACCTTGCTCGCCTCGGCGACCAGTTCCTCGACACCTTTTGTAATCATTGTTGCATCTCCAAGTTCTGGCGGCGCCCGCGACTATTCGTCCGGGCCATCGCGCTGGTTGGGCGTCTTCGTTCGTGTTTGAATACTCTATCGGACACGGCGAACGATCACCAGAAAATGGGAGACTCCAGACGATGAGCGACACAAATTCAGAATATAAAACCGGCGCCGAGGACCTCAAGGCGTTGGTTCTCAAACTTCAGGACCTCTTGAAAATTAAGACATTGCCAATCGGCATGAAACAATTTGAAAGCCGCGAGGAAATGGAGGCGGTCAAGGGCGTGCGTTGGCCCAAGGAGGGCCGCCGGCACACCACCTGCCAGTTGGTCACGCAAAGCCGAATGGCCGGGTTCACCATGGGCATCACGGCGGACCACGTTCGTCCTGACGGCAATTGCGGCGGCGTCATGGGATTAAACGTCCCGTCGGAAGAAACGCTGTCGGGGGAACATATGGACGGGGTGTGGTTTGAAAATCGCGAAGCCGCGCGCCTGCATCAGGCCGGCATGTGCCGTCAGGAACAGGGGAAATACGTCGGCACCATTGTTTCGCCGTTGCGCAGCGGCCGTCTGGATACGCCCGACATCGTATTGTTCTATGGCACGCCCGGTCAGATCATACTGTTCGTCAACGGGCTGCAATGGAAACGCTACAAGCGCTACGATATGACGATTACCGGTGAAAGCGCCTGTTCGGATAGCTGGGGCCGGGCCTTGCGCACGCGCGAGACCTCGATTTCCATCCCGTGCTATGCGGAACGGCGCTACGGCGGCGTCGCTGACGAAGAATTGCTGATCGCGATGCCGCCGGAAGAATTCGCGCGCGGTGTCGAGGGCCTGGAAGGCATCGGCAAGGTCGGGCTACGGTATCCAATCCCGCCATACGGCGCGCACGCGGATCCGGCGGAAGGCATGGGCGCCAGTTACGGGTAACGCGTTTATTTCGGGGCGGCGCCGAATACTTTTTCGTACGCAGCCTGGGTGGCCGCCCCGCCCTGATTGATGGGCATGTCCTTGGCCTTTTCGCGCAGGCGTAAACGGTAGGCGTATTCATGCGGCATTTGGCCGTAGGGGTCCGGCGCGCCGAGTTCCTTGGCCGCGTGCGCCGCCCAGTCGGCGTTCCACAGGAATTCGCGCGCCACGCCGATGAGGTCCGCCTGACCGTTATGCAGGATGCCTTCGGCTTCCGCCGCCTTGGTGACGCCGCCGACCGCGATGGTCATGATCTTGGCCTCACGCCGCACCCGCTCCGCAAAACCGGCCTGAAATTGGACGATGCGCGGCACCATCGGCATGTCCGACTCTCCGGTGATGCCGCCGGACGAGCAATCGATCAAATCGATGTCGCGATCCTTCAAGGCTTTCGCCAACGCGACCGTGTCCTCCAGATTCCAGATTCCCCCTTCACCATCCACGGACGATACGCGGAAAAACAGCGGCTTGTCGGCGGGCCACGCCTCGCGCGACACTTCCGCGACTTCCAGCGCGAAGCGCATGCGTCCTTCGCGGTCGCCGCCATAGGAATCGGTGCGGTGGTTGCTGACCGGCGACAGGAACTGGTGGATCAAATACCCGTGCGCGCCGTGGATTTCACAAATGTCGTATCCCGCGTCCATGGAACGCCGTGTCGCTTCGCGCCAGGATTCAAGCACGGTGCGGATATCATCCTTGTCCATCGCCTTGGGCGTGAAGCGGCGCGGTAATTGGTCGAGCGCGCTGGGCGCCAACCCTTGCCAGGGCGGCAACCCGTCCTTGGCGTCTTCGTCGGCCAGCGGCGCCCAGCTTTTAGTGGCGGCGTGGCACGACGCTTTGCGGCCCGCATGACCCAGTTGGATCGCCGGGACGGCGTCTTGCGCGCGAATGAAGTCGGTAATCTTGCGGTATTGCGCGATGTGTTTGTCGTCCCAGATGCCCGCGCAGGCATAGGTCTTGCGGCCTCGCGCCTCGACGCCGGTTTCCTCGCCGAAGATGATGCCGGCGCCGCCAACGGCCAGTCGCCCCATATGCGTCATCTGCCAATCGGTGGGGCCGCCATCGTCTGAATGGTACTGGCACATCGGTGACACCACGACACGGTTCTTCGCCGTGACGCCCCGCATCGTGATGGGTGTGAACAGGAGTGGCAGGTCATTCGTGGTTTCAGTGTTCATGGTCGTTTCATCCTGGTTCATCTATGCCGCGCCAGCGGACCCCGTAACAGCTTGCCCGGCAATGCGCCGGTGTGTTCATTGTCCCGCAACAAAATCTGGCCGTTCACGATCGTTGCGTTGACACCGTTCGCCATCTGTTTCAACCGTTTCGCCCCGGCGGGCAGGTCGGTGACGACTTCGGGCATACGCGCGCCCATGACGTCAGGGTCGAAGACGACGATATCCGCCGCCATGCCTTCGCGCAACAATCCGCGATCATGGAACCCCCAATGGGTTGCGGTGTCGTAGGTCACCAGCCGAACCGCTTCTTCCAGCGTGAAGGCCTGTTTTTCGCGCACCCAATGGCTGAAAATGTGCGACTGCAGGGAATTATCCATGATCTGCGTAACGTGGGCGCCAGCGTCCGAAAAAGTGACGACGGACCGCGGGTGTTTCATCATTTCCAGCGCGTCATCCTGATTTTCATTGGCGATGGGCTGCATGAAGAACAGCTTCAAGTCGTGTTCCAGCGCCAGGTCGATCATTGTCTCGACCGGGTCGGCGTTGCGTTCCTTGGCGATGTCGGCGACCGAGCGGTGCGGCCCGGCCACGGTGTCGAGGACTAGCAGCCAGTCCCATTCCGGCGGGCGCGCTTCGGTGCCAATTACTTCCGGGCCAGTGTAGGGTTTGTTGGCGATCTCGATCAAACGGCGTTTGGTGTCCGGGTCGCGCAGCGCGGCTTTCTGTTCGTCGAGCGATAATGCGCGAATGTCGCGCCATACATCCCAGGTGTCGTAAGGCATGTTGGTTTCAAAGGACAACAGGACGCTCAGCGCCCGGCTGTGGACCTGGACGAACAGGCGGCCGCCCTCATCGTTGGCTTTTTCGATGATGTCGAAGCAGGGCCGCCACGCGCCCGGCGCATTGCGGGTTCCGAACATGCCAAAGGTGATGGGGCGTCCGGTTTCGATGGAAAGGTCCTTCAAATCGGTAAAGTATCGCGCCGCGCGGTCGGGCACGGCGCCATTCGGTTCGCCCGCGATTTCCATAATGCCCGCGCCCATGTTCCCCATGGCGCGCACGATGGCGGCCATTTCATCCCAGGCGGCGGCGCGGCTCGCCACCGGGCGATTGTCGGACGTTTCGTGGTTCATGCTGCGCGACGTCGAAAATCCCATGGCGCCCGCGCGAAGTGAGTCCTCGACCTGTGCGATCATGGCGCGCAGTTCGTCTTCGGTCGCTTCCTCGGTGAATGCGCGTTCGCCCATGACATAGGTGCGCAACGCCGAATGGCCGACATAGCCGCTGTAGTTGATGCCTTTGGGCAAGGCGTCCAGCACGTCGAGATATTCCGGGTAGGTTTCCCAGGTCCAGTCGATGCCCGCCAGCATCGCATCGCGGGAAATGTCCTCGGCGCGCTCCAAATTCCGAAACACCAAATCGGCTTCGGTCTTGCGGCAGGGCGCCAGGGTGAAGCCGCAATTGCCCATGACGACGCTGGTGACGCCGTGATAGCAGGAACTGGTTCCAATCGGATCCCAGAATATCTGGGCGTCCATATGCGTATGGCCGTCCACAAATCCCGGTGAGACGATATGACCTTCGGCGTCGATAATTTCGTTCGCCGGTGCGGCGATTCTGCCGATGGTCGCGATGACGCCATCCTTGACGCCGACATCGGCGCGGTAGCGTGGAAGCCCGGATCCATCGATGACCGTGCCGTTCTTGATAACGAGATCGTATTGCAAACCTGGTTCCTTTTTTGTGCTTAACGGGCTTCTAAAGAATTTCCACCACGCCGCGCGCCATTAGCGACAGGGACGCGACCAACAGTAAAACCTGCAAGGCGGCGTAAAACCGCTCCGGGCTGCTGGCGTGAAATAGACGGGTGCCGAGCCATGACCCCAACAGGACGGCGGGCATCAAAATCAAACCTTCCACCAACAAGGACCAAGATACGAATCCGGCGATCGCAAGCAAGCCCAACCGGACCATGATGAAGACCCCGGAAAGAATGATGCTGGTGCCGCGCAAGGACAACGCTGTTTTGCAGGCAAGTTTCAGGTAGACCACGAGAAAATAGAGACCGCCGCCGCCACTGAGCGCGCCGACCAGACCGGACGAAAAGGCGAGCGAGGACGTAACCAATCGGGATCGCAGATCGACAAAGGCCGTCATTCGCTCCAACAGCCGCATTCGATCCATGATCAGCGTCACGGTGATCAACGCGCCCATGACCAGCATCAACCCGTCCGCCGCCATCATCGTGAAGAACCAGGTGCCAAGCGCAATGCCGATGAATGTGCCGATGCACAGCGGGCGGGCGACCGTCCAGTCGGCGGTTCCAAATCCTTGCGGCAACAGATGAACCTGGGCGAATACCGCCGTGACGACGACAAGCACCACGGCGTGATGGGGCCCCAGCAACCAGGTGGTCACCAGGACAATCGGCATGTTGGAGCCAAACCCGAAGGCGCCGCGGATAAAAAACCCCGCGAAATGCGCAGCGATGACACAGGCCACCGCCCACAGCGGCACATCGGCGAAAGGAATGAAATTGACGGGCAAGGGCTATCGAGACATTGAAACTGCGGCGTGGACCCGCACTATAACAGCGTATCCACGTGATTAACCACCTGTTGGGGACTAGAGCAAATCGTGATTAACCGGAATCACCAAAGGTGATCCGATAAACACGTGAATTTGCTCTCAATTCATAAAGATAGAGCAGGTCGAAACCCTAATCGAATAGCGCGTCGATGCCGTCCTGATCCATGCCGTCGTCCTGCGGGCCGTGCAGCAAGTCCTTATCGGGCCGCGCGTCGTCTTCGGCGAGCGAGATGGCCTGCGTATCAGCGGTGCCGTGCTCGATTTGCCAGATTTCGATCATCTTCTGCAAGCGCGCTTCGATGTAATTGAGCGAATTGACGACTTTGTTAATCCGTTGGCCGGTGACGTCCTGAAAACTGCATGCGGTCAGCAATTCCATACTGATGCTGTCCAGCCGGTCAATGTCGGGAAGCATGCCGTCAGGATCGCCTGCGGAAACGTTGTTTCGCATCTCTGCGTTGACGGCGTCCATTTGTTCGACGTTTTCAAGGATGGTGTTCGCGGCGGTTTCCGTCGCCTTGACGACCTCGCTCAATTCCTGCGTCGCAACCGTGACGGTGGAGGTGGCCTCATCGGCGGGTTTAAGCGCCGCGACTTCCTCTTTGGTGGAGGCAATATGCTCGTTGAGGGCGTGAATTTCGGTCATGACGTGATTCACGGTGACCTTTTGTTCGCTTTCGTCTTCGACGATAACGTCAAGCTGTGCGCACAATCGGTCGAATTTTTCGGAGAACCCTTGCTTTAACCCGGATTCGAGAGTGGATATTTTCTCCATCAAGTCGGCGATGGTCGCGTCCTTGTCTGGCGTCGCCTTCTTTCGTCTTTCGGCGGCAAACGGACGTCTATTGTCTGGCGGCATTCCATGCTCCTGCGACACGCGCGCAAATTTCGACGGATTAACCCGCCTTTTTTGAGACTTTAACAAAGTCTTCCTTAAAAATCGTTAACACTAACAGGCGGAGACGCCCTTATTATTTGTTTCCATCCTTGGTCTGTTTCTCCCGATAATTTTCCAACGCGCGTTGAACCATTGGTCTGCGGCGGCCATCGGGCACTTCAACGGCGAAGTCGGGGTCCTTTTCGCCCTGGGAACTGAGTAGGAACATGGCGTGCGCCGATGTAATGTGCTGGTGGAATCCCTGGGCGTCTTGCATGCCATTGACGGCATTTTTGGTCATGCGCATCTGGAATGGATCATTCTTGGCCACTTTCGCCGCATATTCCATCACTTCCGCCTCTAGCCGGTCCCGCGTCACCACCCGATTGACGAACCCAAGTTCATGCGCTTCGGCGGCATCAATGAACCGGCCCTCGAACAGTATTTCCTTCACTTTGCGCGGGTGGATATCCCAGGGAACGCTGAAATATTGAAAATTAACCGGCAGGAACATCGCGTCTTCCGCCGCAAACACGATATCCATTGCGGACGCGATAATCCATCCACCGAAGATGCAATACCCCTGAACCCCGGCGATAGTGGGCTTTTGAACGTTGCGCCACCGCATGGTTTTATCGACGAATTGTTCACGCGTGTGGTTGTAACGGCCGCGCACGCCTTCCTGGATGAGATATTCGCTCTTGCGGTATTCGGTTTCCTCGGGCGTTCCCAAATCATGCCCGGCGGAAAAATGGTCGCCTTCGCCGAACATCGCGATCACCCGGACGTCCGGATCGAAATTGGCCTTTTGAAACGCGTCGTCCATTTCCTCCATCATGATCGTGCTTTGCGCATTGCGATATTTCGGCCGGTTGGTCGTAATCCGGGCGATGAAGTCGCCAGTTTCGTAACGGATGTGTTTATAGGACATGTCGAAGCGCCTTTCTGGTCAGCCTGCTTTTTCAAGGGGTGATTTTTCAACGCCGGTGATCCCGGCGGCCTCCAGACGATCGTATTCTCCCGTCGTCATGGCTAGAATTCTGGCCAGAACATCGCGTGAATGCGCGCCCTTGATCGGTGAGGGCCTATCAATGCGGGCCGGGGTTCGGGACAAATGGCATGGAATTGCGGTTTGCGGCCACGGCCCGGTTTCCGGATGATCGACAATCACGACATTGCCGCGATCGCGAAACACCGGATCATTGGCGACCTCGATCCCATTTAGGACCGGCGCCGCGATCACCCCGGCTTCGGCCAAGGCGCGCGCCAATGCGTCGCGATCCTGGCTTTTGGTCCAGGCCGCGATTTCCGCGTCGAGCGCGTCTTCGTTCGCCTTGCGGTCTCCGGCGAATTGGGTGCGCCAGCCGGGCCGCCCGGCAAGCTTACAAAGCGCATCCCATTGCGCGCCGGTTTCCACCGCAATAGCGATCCAACGATCTTCGCCTGACGCCGGGTAAACGCCATGCGGCGCGAATGTCATATGCCGGTTGCCGCGCGGCCCCGGTACGACGCCCGTTGTCGAATATTCCATCCAGGCGTCTCCGACAAAGGTGAAGTTGGCTTCCTGCATCGCCATGTCGATGGACTGGCCTTCGCCGGTCTGTTCCCGGTGGTACAGCGCCAATGCGATGGCGGAAAATCCATATAAGGCTGCCACGGGGTCGGGATACATTTGCCCGGAATTCATCGGCGTTCCGCCTTCGTACCCCAACAGCGCTGACATGCCCGAGGCAGGTTCAATTGTGCCGCCGATAGCGGGAAGCGGCGACCAAGGGCCGGTTTGCCCATACCCTGAAATGGAGCAGAAAACGATGTCGGGTTTGACAGCGCGTAGAGTGTCGTAATCGATGCCCAGTTTGCGCATGACGCCGGGTTTGAAATTTTCCGCGACGAAATCAGCCTCCGCCACCAACCGCTTGAAGATATCGACGCCTTCAGGTGTGGACAATTCCAGCGTGACCGATTCCTTGCCCAAGTTCACCGAATTGAACAACGGGTTGCAATTCCAGGGGTGTTGCGCCGACGGCTGGTCGCGCAAGGCCACGGGCATGGGCGTTTCATAGGTGCCGCGCCAACTGTCAAATCGGGTGCGCGCTTCCACCTGGATAATTTCGGCGCCCATCGAACTCAATAGCTGGGTCGCCAGCGTCCCCGCCCAGGCCTGGGTCAACACCACGCCGCGATAACCGGCCAGCGGCCCCTTGCCGGTTGATTGTTGTGAGGGTGAGGCTGTTCGCGACAGGGCTTTGTTCTCCGATAATACATTCGCTGTATCGGCGCCGGATTCGGGCAGAGCCCGGTTCAAGACGAACGGCGTGCGCGACATCTTGAACGGCGCGCCAGGATATTTTATCCCATCGATTTTGGTAAAAAATTCCCGCGCCACCATGTTTTCACTAGTCTCCAATTCATCCATCGTGAAGGCGGGGCCGCCCAGGACGTTGATTTCCGACAATTGCCGGAACAAATCCGCTTTGGTGAATTGCGACATTTTTTCCTGCACGCGCTCGACGAACAAATCCTTGTGCTGTGGACGGCTGTGGGTTGCGAGTAGCCGCTTGTCGCTCGCGAGATCATCCAGGCCCAGAAATTTCATCGCGCCAGCCCAGAAATGCGGTCGTGTCAGGGTCAGCGAGAAATACCCATCCTTGACCGGCGCGGGACCATTGGTGAAATCAATTGCTGGATGACGAGGCCAAGGCGCGTCTTGAAACAGGCTGCGCATGATCCCAGGGGCGAAGGTCGTGGACAAAACCTCGTCCATGGCGACGTCGATCTGTTGGCCCACGCCGGTTTTTCGGCGATGGATCAAGGCGCAAACCGCCGCGCCAAACGCAAGGGTTCCCGATTGGTAGGCGGCCTGAAACCCGCTGGCTTTGAGGGGTGGTCGATCGGCTAGCCCATTCACCGAGGCCCAACCCGATAACGCGTCCGCGGTCATCTCGTTGCCTGGCCAATGCGCGCGCGCCCCGGTTAGACCATGCGGTGTAACGATCACATGCACCGCGTTCGGCGATTGCCCCATGCGGTCGTCGATCCAGACCCGTTCCGGGGTTCCGGCCTGGGCGTCATCGACAATAAGATCGGCGTTGGCGAAAAGTCTTCGCCAACTGTCATCTTCCTTGTCCAGAACCACGGATCGGCGATTCGCCAGCACGTAACGCGCCGGTATTGATTTTCCGTCAGCGTCGAAAGGCGCCAGCGCGCGGACAGGGTGGGGGTCCCGAAGGATAACGTCCGCGCCGAAATCGGCCAGCAGCCGGCAACACCACGCGGCCGCGTAGCGCGTGGAAAGATCAAGAATATTCAACCCGCTAAGCGCCCGGGACATGGGTCAACTCCGTATAATCAGCCGCGCCCGACAAACGGCATTTTGGTCGCCATGATCGTCATGAACTGCACATTCGCGTCCAGCGGCATCTCGGCGATTTGCACGACGGCGTTGGCGACATGAACGACATCCATGCGCGGTTCAACCATGGTGGTTCCATTGGCCTGCGGCACGCCCTTGGTCATCCTGTCGGTCATCGGCGTGACGGCGTTGCCGATATCGATCTGGCTGCAGGCAATGTTGTATTGCCGCCCATCCAGCGACGTCGATTTGGTGAGACCGGTGATCGCATGTTTCGTCGAGGTGTAGGCGACAGAAAAAGGTCGCGGCGCATGCGCGGAAATCGACCCGTTGTTGATGATCCGGCCGCCCATCGGGGTCTGGCCCTTCATGATGCGGATGGCTTCCTGGGTGCACAGGAACGACGCCGTCAGATTTGTGTCCACAACGGTTTGCCACTGTTCCAGCGTCAATTCCTCCATCGGGACGGGCGGCGCGCCGGTACCCGCGTTGTTGAACAACACGTCCAGGCGGCCAAAGGCGTCCCTGGTTTTGGCGAACAGGGCGGCGATGTCCTTCGGGTTGGAGACATCGGCCTGGACGGCCAATCCGCGGGCGCCGTCCGACCCGGCTTCCGCGATTGATTCGGCCAGCGCGTCGGTCCGGCGGCCCACCAGCACGACCGAATATCCCGCCTTCAGGAGGGCTACCGCCGACGCCCGGCCGATGCCCGAACTTGCGCCCGTCACGAGCGCCACTTTTTGCGATGCGTTCATTTAACGTCTCCCGTTCCTGATGATTGGTTTATTCATTTTCATAGCGCGCTGCAGACCGCACGGGCAAGAACTTCGCCTGCCGCGCGGTGTCCAATTTCGTTCCAGTGACCCGTTCCCATGCGCGTGTTGGGGAACCCGTGCAGATATTCGCCCGTCGCGTCGGCCCGCGTGCGCAGCGGGTCGAGCAAGGCGACAAGCGGGATTTTTTCGCGCCGGGCGAAGGCGGCGATGCGCCGGTCGGGGTAATCCAGCGACTTGACCTTCAGGGCGGCTTTGAAGGCCGTGCGGACCTTGTCGTCGGGATAGACCTGGGCGGGGGCTGTCAGGGTCGCCATCCAGAATGCGGCGCCGGCGGCCCGGCTTTCGTCGCGCATGGCGCGCAGCAAGGCTTCCGTCGTGGTCCAGGCGCGTCGCCATGCTTCCGTTTCCGGTTTTTTGAAGACCTGATATTCACGCCCGTTGGGGTCGAAGACCCCGCCATCGGTGGATTGTTTGCGCGATTTCCAGGCTGTTTTTGTCCGGTAATAGAATTCACGAAACAATTGCAGGACGCGCGAGCCGTTGGTCAACGTGTTGCGGATGTTGCGCCACGCCGCCTTGAACCAGAACCGGGTGGTGCGCGTGTTGCTGTCGTCCAGAACCAGCGCGCCGTTTGCCTGTGTAAAGAAAACCCGGTCCTTATGACCGTCGAGCACGCGGTCGTTGTTCACAATGTCGTTGCCGGTGAAGACCGGCGCCAACACGATGTCGGGAGCGTATTTCAAGGTGTTGCGACGCAAGGTCAGCAACGCCTGGGCGGTGCCGTATCCGGATACGCTGAAATTGAGTGCTTCGACCGCTCGCCCGGCCAGCGCGTCGCATTGGTCCAGTTCGCGCGCCATGACCGACCAGAACGTCGCCTCGACCGGCACGGCGAAGGCTTCCGACATGGAATCGCCCAGGATCGCAATGCGAAGTGTTCCATTCGGCTTTTCGATGGCGTGATCGCGGTCGCGAAAGCCTTCCGCGTTAATCGAAATATGCGCCTTGCCTTCGGTGACCCACACACCGTTGGCGCCGGGTTGCGGCGCCCATCCCCGATAGGATTCAAGTTTGTGAAAGATGGGGTAGGCGATCCCCATCGCCCGGAGCGCGATTTCCGCGACGCCCGCGCACAGCGCGACGCTGACAACAACCAACGCGATTTCCTTGCGGCCTACACTCATGATAACGATCTTATCCGCGCCGAACCGCCGAGCCGCCATCGACGGGCAGGGTGACGCCGGAAATGAACCCGGCTTCGTCCGACGCCAGGAACAGGGCGGCGTGCGCTACGTCCCAGGCTGATCCCATTTTCCCGCCCAGCGGTACACGGGCGTCGCGGTCGGCGATGACTTCCTCGCGGCTTTTATCCGCCGTGATGCGCGATTCGATGGCCATCGGCGTGTTCATTAGCCCCGGCAGGATGACATTGGCGCGAATGCCGTATTCGGCGTTCATATAGGCCAGTTGTTCGCTCATGGCGACGACGCCCGCCTTCGAGGTCTTGTAGGTGACATAGGGGTAGGAATCGAGCACCGCCATCGACGAAATGCTGAGGATCACGCCGCTTCGTTGGGCGCGCATGATCGGCAGCACGTGTTTGCAGGTCATCACCATGCCGCGAAGGTTGACGGTCATGACGCGGTCGAACGCTTCGCTTGTAATGTCCTCGATAACCGCGTCGCCACCGGCGAGGCTGAATCCGACATTGTTGTGCAGAATATCGATGCGTCCCCATTTGGCGACGCAATCCTTGGCCATTGTCTCCAGCGAGGTTTCATCGGTGACGTCCGCTGCGGCGGCTTGCGCCACGCCGCCTTCCTTGGCGATCATGTCCACGGTGTCCTGCGCCGATGCGATATCCCGGTCAACCACCAGCACCTTCGCGCCTTCGCGCGCGAACAGGATCGCGGTCGCGCGGCCATTGCCCATGGTTTCCCCCGGCGTTTGCCCGCCGCCGACGATTATCGCCACCTTGTCTTTTAATCGCATCGTCTTGATCCCCACGTGTTGCATTCGCCTCTAACATGCCGTGACCGGGTGATGGGGGCCAGCCGATTTTTTGCAGCTTAATTTCACTGCCGCGCGTTGACATCGCCGCGCGTGGCGGTAAACCTCCGCTGTTCGCAATATCCAACATTTCCGGAGTCTCGTGCGCCATGAACAATGCCGATTTAATCGTAGCGACCTTAAAAGCGGCGGGCGTCCGCCACGGGTTCGGTGTGCCCAGCGGCAATGTCCTGCCCATGGTCGAAGCGATGCAGGCCGGAGGGGTCGATTTTGTGCTGACCGCGCATGAAGGTTCCGCCGGGTTTTGCGCCGACGTAACCGGACGCATGACCGGCGCGCCGGGTTTCGCCATCGCGACCTTGGGGCCGGGCGCGACCAATCTGGCGACCGGGGTGGGCAGCGCGTATCTGGATCGGTCCCCGATGATCGCGCTGACGTGCAATCTGAATACGGATCAACTCGGTCGTCGCATCCAGATGTATATCGACCATCACGCGCTATTCAAACCAATCACCAAGGCCAGTTTCGCGCTGCGGGAAGGCTCCATCGCGGAAACCATGCAGCGCGCCATTGAAATCGCCATGAGCGAACCGCAAGGCCCGGTCCATCTTGACCTGCCCGAAGACGTGGCCGTGGCGATGGCGAGCGAAGCCGCGCCGAATATTGTGGCGGGAGCGCCCATCGTAACGATTTCGGCGGACGCGGTATTCGAGGACGCCGCAGGCATCCTGGCGGCGGCGAAAAGGCCGCTCGCGCTTGTTGGCATGTCGGCGATGCGCATGGCCGACCCGGCCCTGTTGCGCACGTTCGTCGAACGCCATGGTCTTCCCTTCGCCTCAACGACCATGGCGAAGGGCCTGATCGACGAGGACCACCCCTTGTCGGTCGGTTGTATCGAGCGCGGGTGTCGGCAACTGCAACGCCAGCTTATCCGTGACGCCGATCTGGTCATTGGGCTGGGATACGACACCATTGAAACCGAAGCCGAAGCGTGGATCGGCGACACGCCGCTGCTGCAAATCGATATCGAGGCCGTCGATGTGGACGAAACCGTCACTGTCGCGGGGGCGGTGACCGGCGATCTGGATGCCTCCTTTGCGCGTTTGAACGCCATGCCGCCTGCGATTAATGACTGGACCGAAGAAGAAATCGCTGCGCGCCGGGATGCGTTTCAACAGGCGCTGCGCCCGGCCATCGACCCATTATGTCCGCATCAGGTCATCGATGCGGTGCGGGACGCCTTGCCGCGCGACGGCGTTCTGTCCTTCGATGTCGGCGCGCATACCCACCAGATCGCCAGCCAATGGACGGCGCACGCGCCGCGCACGTTCCTGATCACCAACGGGTGGTCATCCATGGGCTTCGGTCTTCCCGGCGCGATTGCGGCGAAACTCGCGCGGCCCGACCTGCCGGTCGCGTGCATCGTTGGCGACGGTTGTTTTCAAATGACCTGCGGCGAGGTCGCGGTTGCGCGGCGGCAGAATTTGGCCATTCCGTTTGTTATCCTGAACGACCAATGGCTGAGCCTGATCCGGGTCAAACAGACGCGGCGGCAATACGCCGATTACGGCATGCGGCTGCTCGACGATCCCGCCGACGCGGCCAACCGCACGCCCGCGCATTATTTCGATGTCCCGGCGGTGGGCGTGACCGACCTTGCGGGGCTGCAAGCGGAACTGACCAAGGCCTTTGCAGCGGATGGCCCGACGGTGATCGAAGCCTATGTCGATTCCGCGCATTACATGGACACGGTTTTCGATTAACGAAGAAAATCACGGGGGAGAACAAGACGATGGCGGACAAGACACTCGGGTTTATTGGCGTGGGCGACATGGGCGGACCAATGGCGGGCCGTTTGCTGGACGCCGGGTTTACGCTTTTCATTCATGATGTGCGCGAAGCGGTCACCGCGCCACTGAGCGCGCGCGGCGCCACGGTCATGGACAGTCCCAAGGCGGTCGCGGACGCGGTCGACACCGTCATCGTCAGCCTGCCCACGCCCGACGTCGTGCGCGCGGTGGCGCTAGGGGACAACGGCATTATCCAGGGTTCCGCCGTGCGCCGGTATGTTGACCTTTCGACCACGGGCGCGGTGATGGCGGTGCAAATCTCCACCGCGTTGAGCGAAAAGGGAATCGAATCGCTCGACAGTCCCGTTAGCGGCGGCGTGCGCGGCGCGGAAGCGGGCACCCTGGCGCTGATGGTGTCCGGGGACAAGGCGTTCTACGAAGACATGCTTCCCGTCTTCGCCGCCATCGGCAAGAACCCGTTCTATCTGGGCGAAGCGCCGGGGTTGGGCCAGACCATGAAGCTGACCAACAATTACCTGTCGGCGACCGCCAATATCGCCACCGCCGAAGCGATGGTGATGGGCGTCAAGGCGGGGCTCGACCCCAAAGTCATGGTGGATGTGTTCAACGCCAGTAGCGGCCGCAATGATTCGACCATGAACAAGGTCCCCAATTCGATCCTCAACCGTCGCTTCGACAAAAGCATGAAACAGCGTTTGTTGTACAAGGACGTGCGGCTCTGCATGGCCGAAGCCGAAGCGATGGACGTCCCCATGTGGCTCGGCAATTCGGTGAAACAGGTGCTCGCCTTCGCCGTCAGCCAGGGCACCGGCGATGAACCCAGCGTGGCGTTGATCAAATATCTGGAAGACTGGACCGGTGTCACGGTTGGCGAAGAAGAAGGGAACTGAGGCTATTGGGCTGTCGGACGTTGGTGTGTTAACCTCAATGTCCGGTTGCTCCTTGAATATCGAAAACTCTCATAATTTGTAATCTGTGGAGGTGGAGACAATGGTTTACGAAGGTATGATTGCGGAATCCCTGTCGATCAATGGCGATAACAACGAGCCGATCTCGGCCTACGCCGCGAGGCCCCTGGGGCCCGGCCCGTTCCCCGGCGTCGTGCTTATCCACCATTTGCCCGGTTGGAGCGAATGGTACCGTGAAGCGACCCGCAGGTTCGCCCATCACGGCTACGCAGCCATCAGTCACAACCTCTATCACCGCGTGGGCGAGGGCAACGCCGAAGATGTCGCGGCCAAGGCGCGCGCCGAAGGCGGCGTCGCCGACGCCCAGGTCCTGGGCGATACCGAAGGCGCCGTGCAGTGGTTACGCGCGCAACCGTACTCCAATGGCAAGATTGGCGTGATTGGCAGTTGTTCCGGGGGGCGGCAAGCCTTTCTCTACGCCTGCAACACCAGCAGCATCGACGCCGTCGTCGAGTTGTGGGGTGGACGCGTGGTGCAGGCCGAAGACGACCGTCCGGAAAAACAGCCGGTGCAGCCACTCGACTTCACCAAGGACCTCTCCTGCCCTATTCTCGGTCTGTTCGGAAATGAAGACCGCGCGCCGAGCCCGGATCAGGTGGACCTGCACGAAGCCGAGCTCAAAAAACACAAAAAGGATTATGAGTTCCACCGCTACGATGGCGCCGGGCATGGTTTTTTCTATTATCACCGGCCCATGTACTGCATTGAACAAGCGGTGGACGGTTGGGAAAAAATCTTCGCGTTCTTCCAAAGACATCTGGCGGGATAGCCCTTTATGTGCACCTCAATCGTTGAGATTATCGACGCCGAAGGCGCCGGCAAGGATGGCTGGTTCGCCGCCCCTTAATTCGCTTGCTGCGCCTTCACCTGCTGGCGATGCCGATAGAGGACCGGTTCCGTGTAGCCGTTCGGCTGTTCGCGGCCCTCGAAGACGAGGGCGCAGGCGGCCTGGAACGCGATGCTGGCGTCGAAATCGGGCGCCATCGGGCGGTAGTCGGAATCGCCGGCGTTTTGCGCGTCAACCACGGCGGCCATTTGTTTCATCACCGCCATCACGTCGGCCTTCGTGCAGACGCCATGATGCAGCCAGTTGGCGATGTGCTGGCTTGAGATGCGCAGCGTCGCCCGGTCTTCCATCAGCCCGACATTGTTGATGTCGGGCACTGTCGAGCAGCCGACGCCCTGGTCAACCCACCGCACAACGTAACCCAATATTCCCTGAGCGTTGTTCTCCAGTTCCCTGGTGATCATCTCGGGCGACCAATTGGGATTTTCGGCCACGGGAAAGGACAGAATATGATCAATTTCGGCGCGCGCGCGGGATTTCAGTTCTTTCTGCAGATGCGCCACGTCAATTTCGTGGTAGTGGGTCGCGTGCAGCGCCGCCGCCGTTGGCGAAGGCACCCATGCGGTGTTGGCGCCGGCGCGGGGGTGGGCGATCTTCGCTTCCAGCATTTCGGCCATGCGATCCGGCATCGCCCACATACCCTTGCCAATCTGCGCGCGTCCGCTAAGGCCGCATTCAAGCCCGATATCGACGTTCCAGTTTTCGTAAG
>JABJJH010000228.1 GCA_018660965.1 Rhodospirillaceae bacterium
GGTGCGCGGCGGTAGTCCGGCCTGGTTGGTCAAATCGGCGAGCAGCTTGCGGCTTTCCTCGATATCTTCGCCCAATATGTGGCTGGCGTGGCGCCCGGCGAAGATGTTCTTGCGCCCGGTGGCGGGATGGGTGCGGATGACGGGATGTGCGACCGGCGTCAAATGCGCCAGTTCCTCTTCGTTCAACACCTCCATGCCGCCGAACGGCGCGTGGCTGAATTCATAGGAATGCACGGCGGTTTTGTCTTCCAGATACGCTTTCATATCGTCGTCCAGCACGTCATAGGCAGCGCGCATGTCGGCCCATTCGGTTTCCCCGCCCTCGCTGGGCGTCACATGGGCGGCCAGGATCGACGCCTTCGCGCCGACGCGCTTGTACGAACTGTCGCTGTGCCAATAGGTGTTGCCGACAAGGAACCGGGCCTGCAGGCTTTCCGGCGGGGCGACGGTTCCGTCCGCCTGCACGTTGCTCAACCGCCCGGTGGTTTTCGGGCGCGTGCGGCGAATGCTCAATTCCAACGGCCCGAACCGCCGCGTGAATTCGCGGTGTTCCTCGTGACTCAGATGCTGTTCGGGAAAAATAAGCACGGCGTATTCATGCCAGGCGGATTCAATTGCGGCGAATGTGGGCTCGTCGAGGGTTTGGGACAGGTTGACGCCCCGGACAACAGCGCCGAGGGTCGCATTGCAAGGGGTGATTTCCAGCGTCATGGCGGTCTCCAATCACGCGTATGAAAACACACCTTAAAATTTTTGCAAGAACCGGACGATCTTCTTCATGCGCTCGCTGAAGATTTTCGGCGTGAAGTAGCTGCCCGCCGCGCGTTTGGAAATTTCACTCAAGGTCGGGTAGGGGAAGATCAACCCCGCCATCGTCCCGATTTTCTGGCGTTGATCGACCGCCATGATCCACGGCGCCAGCAATTCCCCGGCGTGCGGTCCCGCCAGACTGGCACCCAGCACGCGGCCCTTGCGGTCCACGATCACCTTGATCATGCCATCCGTATGGCGTTCCGCCTGGGCGCGGTCGTTTTCGTGGAAGGGCCAGCGCAGGATGTTGAAGCCTTTGATCCCGGCGTCGCGGGCCTGGGCTTCGGTCATGCCCACATGGGCCAGTTCCGGGTCCGTATAGGTGACCCAGGGCGCGGCGCGGTAGTTCACCTTGGCGGGCAGGTGGAACAGCGCGTTGCGGATGATGATCCCGGCGTGATACCCGGCGATGTGGGTGAATTGCAGGCCGCCGGTCACATCCCCGATGGCGAAGATCTTACGGTTACTGGTGCGCAGCCGGGAATCCACGGTGACCCCCTGGGGCGTGTGGTCGATGGTCGCCGCGTCGAGGTCGAGGGCGTCGATGTTGGGGTGGCGACCGGCGGCGACCAGCAGATGCGATCCGGATATCGTGCGTTCGGTCCCGTCATCGTCAATGGTGACCGCGACGCCGGAGCCGTCCGCTTCGGTTTTGACCACCTTGACGCCGGTGCGGACATCGATTCCCTCGGCGATGAACTGGCGGCGCACCACGGCGGTCAGTTCCGGGTCGTCCTTGCCCAGGAAGTCAAACATTTCCAGGATTGTCACCGCCGCGCCCAACCGCCGATGCGCCTGCGCCAGTTCCGCGCCAATCGGCCCGCCGCCAATCACGATCAGATGGTCAGGACATTTATCCAGCTCGAAGATGGTTTCGTTGGTCAGAAAGGGCGTCTCCATCAAACCGGGGATGGGCGGTACCATCGCCGACGACCCCGTCGCGATGACGAACCGGCGGGCTTCGATGCGGCAGTCGCCGGCCTGGATGATGTTGGGGCCGGTGAAGCGGGCTTCGGCCTGAATAACCTTGACGCCAAGGCCGGTGAAGCGTTCGACGGAATCATTCGGTTCAATGGCGGCGATGACGCCGCGCACATGGTCGCGCACGGCGGCGAAATCGATGGACGGCTCGACGCTGTTTACCCCGAAGCGGTCGCTGGTTCGCATGGTCTGGGCGGCGTGGGCCGCCGCGATCAACGCCTTGGAGGGCACGCAGCCGTAATTCAGGCAGTCGCCGCCCATTTTGCCGCGCTCGACCAGAACGACATTGGCGCCCATTTGCGACGCGCCCGCCGCCACGGACAGTCCGCCGGACCCCGCGCCGATGACGCAGATATCAGCCTTGATGATTTCCGGCATGAATACGCCTTTCAAAGATGAGCGCATCATATCGGGTTACCCGGACGGCGGCACTAAAAGTGTTCGTGATCGGGATGTTACATCACACTACGCGAGGCTTTTGGAGGCGATTTCGAAGACGTCGGGCGAGAGCGTTCGTTCCGAGTCCAGAATGCCCGAGTCCAGAATGCGCTGCAACTGGCCCTTCATTTTTTCCCGTCGCCCGGCGTCGAATTTGCGCCACGGGCCCAGCGGACCGAGCAGGCGCGCGGCGACTTGCGGGTTCAGCGCGTCGAGTTCCAGCACTCGGTCGGCAAGGAATTGGTAGCCCGACCCGTCGGCGGCGTGAAAGCGAACCTGATTGGCGTTGCAGAACGCGCCGA
>JABJJH010000191.1 GCA_018660965.1 Rhodospirillaceae bacterium
AACCGGCCCCGCGCAATTCGCCGCGCTCTTCAGATGATTTTCCAGAATCCCGACGACACCTTGAATCCAAGCCTTCGCATTGGGACGCAATTGCGCCGCGCGATAAAGACGTTGTCGCCCAGCCTGTCCCGACGTCAGGTGAGCGAAAGGATGCTTGAATTGCTGGATGCGGTGCGGCTGCCCGGGCATTTCGCCGGGCTTCGACCCGACGCGCTCTCGGGCGGGCACAAACAACGCGTCGCCATCGCCCGCGCCTTCGCCGGTGCGCCTGATCCCGGCGATTTCAACACGGTCATTGTCGCAGACGAACCGCTTTCCGCGCTTGATGCGTCGGTTTCCGCCGCGATCACATTGTTGTTGAAGTCGCTGCAACGGGAACGCGCGGCGAGTCTGGTTTTGATCAGCCACGATTTAAACGCGGTGCGGTATCTGGCGGATACCGTGATTGTATTATATGGCGGGAAAATCGTGGAGAGTGGCGCGACGCGGACCGTGTTTTTGTCGCCGCTACATACTTATACGAAGGAACTACTGGCGGCGTCGCGCGGAAAAATTCCAGATTCTTGACCTGTGCGCCTGCGTCTGGATGGTGGTGCGGCGTGCGGGTTTTGCCAATTTTGCTTGTTGACGGGGGGGTATTTCTGGGGCCAGTCTAATGTATCAAACCGTTGCGGTTTCCGTATTGTCTGCGGGCTGTATATATTTTTATGGTTGGCGCCAGCACCTTAGAGTGTAAAGCGTGCCGGGTTCCATCGTCTGAATCTGCATTCTGTTCTTGCTTCAACACAAAGGATATTTGCGTACTCCAGCATTAGCTCAATTTATCAACATAAATTTTAATCATCCATTCTTGAGAAACCCTAGCGTCGGGTTTTGCGGAAAGATTTATGCATGGCGGATACGAACGACGGCTCCTGGCCAAAGACATCATCCGGTGCGACCGATTGGGATACGGTGTTCGAGGATCCAGACAATGGTCTGATTTCCGTCATCGCAAAGGCTGAAACAGTCGATGCTTTGCGACAATCTTCGCTGATCGTCATTCGAGCGTTATTCACCAGAAATAAGGATTCCTTAAATAGAATAAAATATACGACGTTAATAAACATAACCATTTCAGGTCGAAAAGCGTCCGCCGACCTTGGCGCCATGAAAGCAGCGATTATTCGCTTATTGCGACAGGTAAAGAATGAAAGGGTGCGCCGGGCGAAACTTTACGGCGCGCGCATAAATGCCGCGGCAAAGAAAAAGCGCAATGCGAGAAAAAACCGGCGGGCGCCGAAAATCCATTTACTGGTTCATTTATTCGCCAGCCGACCAATTCGATCGACAATTTTAGCTGTTTTTCTGGCGAGCATTATTATTACGATTGTAATTACGGTCGGGCGTCTGGAACGGATTGAGCCTGTCCTATTCAGTCAAACGCTGGGTTCAATCGCAAGGTCCGTCCCCTTGGATATGCCTAATGCGGCCTGGAAAGTTATATCCGTAACAAAGGACGGAAATGTCACCATATCCATCGAGGTAATCGTCTCTGATGCGCGCCAGGTGTCGAAGATTAAACGTGAAAGCATCATGGATAGACTGAAGATAATGAAATTTGCCTGTCCGGCGGCATCTGCGCAGATAAGGAAATTCGGAAGCGCTGGTGGAAAAGTATGGGTGAACCTCAGAAGTAAGAAAAAGCTCCTCACCGGCGGAACATGTCATTACCAATGACCTGATTTCACAGGAATATTTAACCGCACTTGACTGAAACAGTTGCCTTAAATGAAGGCGCAGCGATTTAGTAAAACATGTTAATCTTTTTCATGAATAGAATTTCGCAAATATGTGCGGTCGTCGCCTTGGTGGTTTTGAGCCACATAGGGCCAACGCGCGCCGATGCGGTGGGGACGCCTGTCGTCGTGTCTGGCGATGTTCTGGAAATCGCGGGCCAGCGCGTTCAGCTTTATGGCGTCGATGCGCCGGAACTGGACCAAACCTGCATCGCGGACAGACGGCGGTTTAATTGCGGCTATATCGCGAAAACCGCCTTGATGGATCTCGTGGCGGGAACGGAAGTGTCGTGCAAGATCATTATCGATAAACGAACCGACGCGGCGCAGGCGATCTGCACCGCTGGCGGGTTCGACCTTGGCTCCAACATGGTGCACACGGGCTGGGCGCTCGCGGACCGTCGTTTGAGTGAAAAATATGTCGAGGTCGAGGACAAGGCGCGCAAGGCCAGCCGCGGCCTGTGGCGCGGTCAGTTCATTCCGCCCTGGGAATGGCGCGCGCGTTAGAGCAAATCGTGATTAATCGGAATCACCAAAGGTGTTCCGGTAAACACGCGAATTTGCTCTAAATTCATAAAGATAGAGCAAATCCAAGACTTTAATCGGCGGCGTTCGCGGCGCTGGCCGCACCTTCCCCGAAATAGCGGTGATACATGTCGTAGCAGTCGGTCGCGAGCGTGCGTTTCTTGTAGAACGACAGGTAATGCGCCCAGAACTCGAACAGGATGTCCTTGCGCGCCGCGCTGGCGGTGTTGAACTGATATTCCTCAATCACCGTGCAGGCGTTGCGGAAAATATGGGCGTCGCCCTGATACTTGCCCGCGCAATGGGCCAGCATTCGGATCAGGTCGTCGCGTGCGCCTTTCTTTTCCGGGGCATGACGACCGTTCCAGCATCGCACCAGCGCCACGGCGCGTGACGGGTCTTGATCGCCGATGGCTGTCTCCAGTTCATCCAACAGGTTTTCGGTGGCGATCCCTTCGGCCCAAACGCGGCACACTTCCGGGTCAGGCTTGGTCACGCCCGGCAAATCGGGATAGGAGTCGATTTCGTGAATGGTGTCGGTGACGAACCAGGCGGATAGATAGATCGCCTTGGCCTGATGCTTGTTGCGGAAATTCCGCAGCCAGTAATTCACGACATTGGCGTAGTCGAAGCTGTGCATCGGCACCGTATAGGCGATGGGCGAGCGCAGACGGGTCACCGAATGGGTCGCGTGCGCAATGCTGATGACATCGGCGATGTTCTGCGGCGCCTTGCCCTGTTTCAGGAGTTGGTTGATGGCGTTGGTGACGGCTTCGGGATTACCGGCCGTAATCAGATTGCCTAACGCGTCTTGTTCTTCCTCGGACAGGGGGGCCGTATTGTTCTCCATCAGGTCGAACTGCGCGCCCTTGAAGTGCAAATTCAACCAGAAACAGGCGTGGTCGTAGAGCGAATGGAAGATTGGCGTGTTGCAGACGTCCGGCACCGCCATATAGAAAAACGGCTTTGCCCGGTCCCAGCCAACCCAGTCG
This sequence comes from Rhodospirillaceae bacterium, assembly GCA_018660965.1. GTDB lineage: Bacteria > Pseudomonadota > Alphaproteobacteria > UBA8366 > JABJJH01. Next base: position 3,296 of record JABJJH010000191.1, read on the forward strand.
GCGAGGTCGAACATGGCGCGGGCGCGGATGGCCTTGTGACCGATATGGCGCACGCGACGGAAGGAATTGTATTCCTGTTGATCGATAATCGAGGCGAACAGCAGCGTGTCCTGCAGGCGCTTGCGCTGGTCCGGTTCGGCGGCGAGGCCGAGGAAAATTCGGTAGCTGGTCACCTTGTCGCCTTGGGTCAGGGCGCGGAACAGGGCGTCGAACCGTTCATCGACGGTCCCTTCGACCAAGGGTTCCTGATCTTCGAAATGGCAATTCAGTTCATGGCCGATATCTTCTTCAGCGCATTGTTCCTGTTCGCGCGCGTAGTGTCCGGGAAAGCCGCATTCAAGCTGCGACCAGACATCAAGCCCCTGAGGGATGTAGTACATGCCCTGCACGATGCCGAGGTTCTTCTCGACGTCTGAAAGCCAGGGCGACAGATGCATGCCCGCGCGAATGCCGAGCAACGTGTGGTCATAATTGACGTTGCGGAATTCACCGTTTTCCAACAGCTTTTCATGCGATGGCACATGGAGATACGGGGCGGCGGTGCTCATGGCGTGCAGCGCCAGATCGGGGATCGCATGACCCGCGCGCGCAAGTTGGCAGAAATTCTCCGTCGCTTCGTGAAATTTTCCGTCGAGAATCAGCGCGTCCATTTGGGCAAGAGACGTGGCCGACATGGGCTTCCCTCCTCTGGTTTATTCGCCTGAACTGAAATCTTACAGGTCCGGGGGAAAAGCGGAGGATGGCATGTTGTCGCGGCTTAAAACGGCGCGTCGCCCTCGATCGTGCATCGCTGCATCAACCGGCGCAGGGGCGGGGCGTAGTCGAACGCGGCCTTGTGCTGAACGGCGCAATTATCCCACATCAACACATCGCCGACCCGCCACTGGTGTTGGTAATTGAAATCGGACCGAATGATGTGCTCGAACAGAAATGCGAGCAACTCGTCGCTTTCCGCCTTGGGAAGGTCGAGGATGGCGTTGGTGTAGCCGTCGCAAATATACAGACATTTCCGGCCCGTCTTCGGATGGGTCCGGACGACGGGGTGAATAGCGTCGGGCGGGTATTTTTCCAGTTCCGCGTCGCTTAACAGGGGGCGGGCGTTGAATTCCCGCGCCTTTCGGTTCCACATGGTCCGGTAGCTGTTCGACGCGCGCAACCCGTCCAGGCGTTGTTTCAGGTCGTCGGACAGGGCGTCATACGCCGCAGCGGTTCCCGCGAACGACGTGGCGCCATAGGTGACGCCGTCCTTGCTCGGAATCTCCAGGGCGTTCAACACCGTCAGTTTGCTGGGGTTTTCCAGATAGCACAGGTCGGAATGCCAATACCGGCCCGCATCGTGCGACCCGAGAGGCTTGCCGTCCTTCGTGACGTTGGAAATCCAGCCCACTTCGGGCGTCCCATCGTTGTTGGCGTCGTGGCGAACATTCACTTGCGGGCGCCCGAAGCGGCGTGAGAAATCGGCAAGCGCCGTCGCCGTTAAATCCTGATCGCGGATCACGACGACCGCATAGCGGTCGATGGCGTCGTCGATGGTCTGAAAATCCGCATCATCCAGGGGCATTGAAACATCGGCCCCGGTAATCTCCGCCCCGATGGGGCCGTCGGCCGCCTTGATTTTGAGCGTAGGAATTTTGAACGTGGACATGCATATTCTCCCGGATTCGTGACGCCTTGAGTGAAATCCTAGCGGACTTTACGGGGTGTCGCCAACGGAATGCGGCGGACGCGCCAGGAACGCCAGCCCGGCGGCGGCGATGGCGAACCCTGCGAACAGACTTAGCGACAGGCTGTAGTCGTTGTGCCAGTCGCGCAAAACGCCCGCGATAAGGGGTCCCGAGGCCTGGGCCAGAACCTGGACCGGCAAGGTCACGCCGCGAATGGCGCCAAAATTCGCCCGTCCGTAATATTCGGCCCAGATGACCGGCAACAGCGTCAGGATACCGGCGATGCCAAAGCCGAACAGGCTCGTCGCCGCAAACGCCTGCCAGGCGTGATCGACATTCAATAAAACAAGCGCGCTCATCGACATGGCGAGCGCGCCGATGCACAAGCCGAGCCGGGCGCTGTAACGTCGCGCGAACAACCCGAACGCCACCCCCGAAACCGCGCCGACAATGGATTGACTGCTGACCGCGCTGACCGCGACCAGCGGCGATAATCCGCGTTCGACCAGATGGGGAATCTGATGCAGGCTGATTCCCGCCTGGACGGGAAATATGAACACCGTGAAACCCATGATGAACCACAGGGCGGGCGTTCGCAGGGCTTGCGCGCGTGTGAAGCTCGGCTCGATAATCGGCGCGGCGGCGTTTTCCGGATCGACGGGGAGCCGCGCCGATTCCGGGTCCGGCGTCAGGCCGATGTCCTCGGGACGGCGCGCGAGCAGCAGCAGGTTCGGCGCGACGCCGATGGTGAAAACCACGATTGCGATGGTGAGCCACCCATCGCGCCAGTCACCGGCGCTCATCGCCGTGTAGGCGATCACGGGCATCATCGCCAGGCTGATGCTGAAGACGACGTTGATATAGGACATCGCCTGCCCGCGCAGGCGCACGAACCACTGCGCCACCGCGCTGGAAATGCCGATATCGAAGGGGCTCGCGAACGTCATCCGCGCGATACAAAAGGCGATGTAGAACCAGATCAGGGAATTCGTCTGGGACAGCGCCAAGGCGGCGGTCCCGAGAACCAGGGCTGCGACCGACAAGATCATGCCCGACCCGCGCCGGTCCGCCAGGACGCCAATGGCCGGCGCGGTCAACGCCGCCAACAGGCCGCCGAGGGATACCGCGCCGGAAAATTCAGTTCGCGACCAGCCGAATTCGTCCGACATGGGCGTTACGAAGACCGACAAGGTGGCGACGGCGGCGCCCTGGCGGACGAAGGCGGCGCATCCGGCGCATCCGACAATGACCCAGCCATAGAAAATCGGCAGCCGTCGCGACAGGTGATATGCCGTTCTCGTCGAGAAATTCATGGGCCGTGGCGATCAATGTTGAGTCCGCTAACCCTGACCATATCGTGGGACGTGTCAACGCGTGGGGAGGTTGCGTGGGTTGGATTTCTCCGAAACAATGTGCGGACGCTTCATCGTGGCCGGTTTGTAG
>JABJJH010000413.1 GCA_018660965.1 Rhodospirillaceae bacterium
AATGGCCGGGCAGGTCTTGCGCAAATCGCCCGCCGTCTCACCCGCGCTGACGATAAACGCTGCGCCGCCGTCGGAGATCAGGCAACAGTCGAGCAGCCGCAGCGGATCGCTGATGATCCGGGCGTTGGCCACGTCGTCCATGGTGATGATTTCGGTCATATGGGCGTCGGGATGCATGGAGGCGTGTTTGCGATGGGACACCGCCAGCGCGGCGAGATGTTCAAGCGTCGCGCCGGTTTCATGCAGATAGCGTTGCGCGACCAGCGCATAGGCGGCGGGGATGCTGATCCCGTAGGGTTGTTCGAATTGCGGGTGACCGAATTCGGCCAGCGCCGCGACGGCCTTGTCACGGGTCATGCCGGTCAAGCGGTTGTCGCCGGTGACGCACAGGACATGGCGGCAATCCCCGTTGCGCACCAGGGCGGCGGCCTGCATGGCCATCATGGCCGCCGTCGCCCCGCCGCCGTGCAATCCGGCGTTGAAGTTCGGCGCGACCCCGACATATTCGCAAAAGGCGGAACTCAACATCGGGTAGTTTTCCGTCAGCGCATAGGCGCAGAGGACGCCGTCGATGTCGGACAACTTCAATCCGGAATCGGCCAATGCGCCGAAGGCCGCTTCGGAATGCAGCGACATACAGGTGCTGCCGGGAACCGTTCCGACCTTGGTGTTGTGAACGCCGCTGATGACCGCGTGTTTAGGCATCGTTACTTCCTTTTTTGGCCAATTCGTCCCAGTTGAACAATAGCGGCTCCTTGCCCAGGAACCGTGCGACCGCTTGCTGATGGTATTCCGACTGCAAGGCGATGCCCTGGGCGTAGGATTCCAGTTCGCCGACGGTTTTCTGATCCTGCGAAAACGAATTGTTGAGGATGTTCTTCGCCATGCCGACAGCTTCGCGCGAGGCGTTCCTGAACCGCCCGGCGAATTCGATGGCGCGCTCCAGCAGTACGTCGGGTTCGTGGATTTCATACACGATGCTCATGTCGCGGGCTTCTTCCGCGCCGATGGAGCGTGCGGAGAGGACCAGATCCTTCGCGCGTTGCAGGCCGACGATGCGCGGCAGCAGAAAAAAACCGCCCGCGTCCGGCACCAGTCCAATGCGCCCGAACACCGCGCAAAACCGGGCGCGCGTGGACGCCAGCACGAAATCGGCGGCGAGCGCAAGATTGAAGCCCGCCCCGAACGCCGGGCCGTCGACGGCGGCGATCACCGGTAATTCCAGATTGACCAGTTCGGGCAACCAGACATGCAGCGCCTGAATGCGTTTTCGTCCGCCCTGGGCTGTGGGTTTGCCGCCGCTAAGGCTTTTCAGGTCGCCGCCGGCGCAGAACGCGCCGCCCGATCCGGTGATGATGGCCGCCTTCAACGACAAGTCTTCGCGGATTTCGGCGATGATGTCGGCCAGTTCGGCCCGCATCGTCAAATCGAACGCGTTGCGTTGTTCGGGTCGGTTGAAGGTGACGATGGCGATCTCGTCGCGGATTTCATACTTGATGGTTTTGTAGGACATACCGGGGCCTTTAAATTTCCGTGGATCACTGTATTCAATGAAGCAGGTTGGTTTCAAAAAGCAAGACAGGAGTACGCAGGTGACGAATACAAAAATGCTGGACGGCAAGGTCGCCGTGGTGACCGGGGCGGGACGGGGCATTGGCCGCGGGTTCGCAAAACTGATGGCGGCGCATGGCGCGAAAGTCGTCGTGAACGATCTTGGCGGGTCGGTGTCCGGCGAAGGCGAGGATCGCGGTCCGGCCTATGAGGTCGTGAACGAAATTCGCAACGATGGCGGCGAGGCGGTGGAAAACACCGACAGCGTCACCGATTGGGACGCGGCGCACGGCATCGTCCAACAAGCGGTCGACACGTTCGGTAAAATCGACATCGTCATCAACAACGCGGGCATTCTGCGCGACCGCATTTTCCATAAAATGACCGAAGAAGATTGGGATTCGGTCATCTCGGTGCATTTGAAGGGCAGTTTCAACATGAGCCGCGCCGCCGCCGATCATTTTCGCGCGCAGCAATCCGGCGCCTTCGTTCACATGACCTCGACATCCGGTCTGATCGGCAATTTCGGGCAGGCGAATTATTCGGCGGCCAAACTGGGCATCGCGGGATTGTCGAAGTCCATTGCGCTCGACATGGCGCGCTTCAACGTGCGCTCGAACTGCATCACGCCGTTCGCGTGGAGCCGGATGATCGGGTCGATCCCGCAAGACACGCCGGAAGAACAGGCCCGTGTCGCCAAGATCAAGGAAATGACGCCGGACAAAATCGCCCCGATGGCGGTGTTCCTCGTTAGCGATGCGGCGGCGAATGTGAACGGCCAGATTTTCGGCGTGCGCAACAACGAACTTTTCCTGATGGGCCAATCGCGCCCCTTGCGCTCCGTGCATCGCAGCGAAGGCTGGACGCCGGAAGCCATCGCCGAACACGCCGCCCCGGCGATGCAGTCGAGCTTCTACCCGCTCGAACGCTCCGGCGACGTGTTCACCTGGGACCCGATTTAAAGGGCATTTCAGGCGTAAAAAAAGGCCGCTCCGGAAACCCCCGGCGCGGCCTTTTGTCTACATTTGTCCAGCGCCTTAGTTGGACTGGCGAATGATCAGCGCATCCAGCGCAACGCCGCCCTTGCCTTTTTCGCGCACGATGAACGGGTTGACGTCGACGCTTTCCAGCGTGTCGGCGTTGGCCGCCGCGAAGATGGACAGATCGGACAGCGCCGCCGCCAATGCGTCCACGTCGGCGGGTTCCTTGCCGCGCGCGCCCGCCAGGACTGCGTAGCCCTTGATGCTCTTGATCATGTCCATGGCTTCCTTGCGGCCGAACGGTGCCACCTTGAAGGCCACGTCGCCCAACACTTCGGTCAGGACACCGCCCAGCCCGAACATGACCATCTGGCCGAACACTGGGTCACGATACGTGCCGAGGATCGTCTCCACGCCGCCGCCCATCATCTTGGACACCAGGATGCCGTCGATCTTGGCGTTGGGCGCGGCTTTCACCGCACGGGCCATGATTTCGTTGAACGCCTTGCGCACAGCCGTTTGCGAGTCGAGGCCCAGGACGACGCCACCGATTTCGGTTTTATGCTGAATGTCGGCGGACACAATTTTGAGCACCACCGGGAAGCCAAGCCGCGCCGCTGCCTTGGCCGCGTCGGCGGGGGTTTTGGCGAGACTTTCACGACCCGACGGGACGCCTGCTTTTTTCAGCAGCCGCTTGGCGTCGTATTCGTTCAGCGGTTTTTTCGGAATGCTTGGCGTCGACGCCGGAATCTTGGGGGGCGTCGGCAGTTTCTGGGAAAATCCCTTGCGGAAACGATACAGGGCCGCGATCGCCTGAATAACTTCGTGCGGGTCCTCGAACGCAAGAATGCCTTCGTTTTCCAGTTTGGCGATATTTTCCCGGGTCCCGTAAATCGACAGCGCCATCAACCGGTCTGGATATTTCTTCCGGATCGGGCGAATGGCTTCCATCAGTTTTTCGCTCATCGCGTCGGATTGAGCGAAATAGGTAAAGAAGGATGCAATGGCGTCGTAATTGCCTTTTTCAAGCATCGCTTCGAAGAACTTGGTCAGAACCGTCCAGTCGTTAAAGAAGTTCGCCGTTGTGTCGACCGGGTTGCGCGTACCGGCGAAGGGGACAAGTTCCTTCAGGTCCTTTTGAACTTTTGTCGGCATTGGCGCTAAATTGAGGCCGTATTCAGCCGCCGCATCGGCCATCACCACGCCCGCGCCGCCGGAAATCGTAACAATGCCCAGACGGTCCGTCTTCGGATAGACCCCGAACGAACAGGCGTAGGAAATGTCGATGGCCTCGCGCAAGGTCGTGGCGCGATAGACCCCGAATTTATCGAAGATCGAATCAAACGCGTCGTCTGACCCGGCGAGTGAGGCCGTGTGCGACGCCGCGGCCGCCGCGCCGACATCCGATCCGCCGACTTTCATGATGATGACGGGTTTTTGTTTCGCATGCGCCAGCGATAACGCCTCATACAGCCGTTCAGGATCGCGGCACCCTTCCATGTAGCCCAGGATGACTTTTGTTTCCTCGTCTTCGGCCAGGAACTGGACACATTCCGCGAAGCCAATGTCGCATTCATTGCCGGTCGTCACCCAATACCGCATGCCCAGGCCCCGTTCGCGGGCCAGAACGAAACAATGCGATCCGAAGGCCCCGCTTTGGCTGGCGATGCCGACGGGCCCGACCTTGGGCCGGCCATCCAGGATGGAGGCGGTGAAGGTCGAATAGGAGGCGTCTTGACTGCTGAACACGCCCAGGCAGTTGGGTCCCAGGATACGCATGCCGGAATCGCGAGCCAGTTCCGACAATTGGATTTGGGCCTTTTCGCCATCGGCGTCCATTTCCGCAAACCCGGAGGTAAACGCGACAATCGACTTTACGCCCTGCGCCGCGCAATCCTCGGCGACCTGTACGGCCATGCGCGCGGGAACCGCCATGATGGCTTGGTCTACCGGTTCCTTGATGTCCTTGATGCTGGCGTAAGCCTTGAGGCCCTGAACTTCTTCGTAGTTCGGATTGACCGGGAGAATTTTGCCTTTGAAGCCAAAGTCTTTGAGGAGTTGAACCGGACGCCCGCCAATTTTCCCGGGGTCGGCGGAGGCGCCGAGCACCGCAATGGTTTTTGGACGGAACAATGGTTCCAGACTTTTATAAACGTCCGATGTGTTGGCCATGACGTCGAGGCTCCCCGTTTTATTGTGCCAATTTTCACTTAATTATTGTTTTTCGTAGCGGTATTTTGGGACCCCGCGCCGGGCAAGACAACCTCTTTGCGGCAAAATGTCCGCACAAATTTTGGTTTTGGTTGTTGTTTTCGTCCGGAAGCGGTTTGGGACAAAGTTATTGACAAATTTTGGACGGCCAAACAGTCTGAATCATCTTCGGGCCAATCGTGGTGACGTATTTGGGGCCGTGGATTTCGGCCCGCGCGTGACAAATAACCGTCGATGGTGTTTTGAGGCGTCTACGCGTGTTGAGATCTTAAAAAATTAAAGGATAAGCAACTATGGCGAAGGAAGAAATCGAGTCGGAAGTCACCGGCACGGTCTGGAAGATTGAAACCAAGGTTGGCGACGTCGTGGCCGAGGGCGATGTCCTCATGATCTTGGAATCGATGAAAATGGAAATTCCCGTTCTCGCGACCGAAGCTGGCACGATCGCCGAGTTCCTGGTTGAGGAAGAAGACCCGGTGGCGGAGGGGCAGGCCGTCGCCGTGCTGGACACCTGACGCGCTGTTCGGACAGATTCCCGGCCAATATCAACCAGCGCCGATAGCCCGGTGGTGATAGCCCAGAGGCGATAGCAGATGTATCAAGGCGGTGAAGCCTTCAAGGTCCTGGACCGGGTCGTGGTGGAAGCAGGTTCGAACTTCTTCCGTGAAGGCGATGGCGGTATGCGCGCCTATGTGGTGCAAAGCGGGTCCGTTGAAATATGGCGTAATATCGATGGCGAGCGGGTCGTGTACGCAACGATTGGCGAAGGCGGTATCTTCGGCGAAATGGCGCTGGTTGATAGATCGACCCGAACCGCGAACGCGACCGCGGTCGAGGGGACGGTGTGCATCGTTATCAACGAAATGACGTTTCGCCGGAAACTACGGGAAACCGATTCCTTCCTTGCCGGGTTAATTAGGGTGATGGTCGCCAATATCCGCTCGCTCCATCAGGAACAATCGGGCGCCACCGCCCTGGAGGCGCTGGAAGACGAAATCGATATTATAGAAATAACCTGACTAGGCGGCCGCGTCCTTCAACATTTCGCGTGAAATGATCAGTTGGTGGATTTGCGATGTGCCTTCGAAAATCCGGAATAACCGCACGTCCTGATACATGCGGCTGACAACATGGTCGTTCATGTAGCCTGCGCCGCCAAGAATTTGCACCGCGTTGTCCGCTACGCGGCACACCATTTCAGACGCGAACAGCTTACAGCATGACATGTCGCCCAACGGATGTTCGCCGTCGTCGATTCGCTGCGCGACCGCCAGCGTCATGGATTTGGCCGCCAACGTGTCGGCCTGACTGTTCGCCAGCATGTTCCGGATCGACTGAAAATCCGAGATTGGCTTGCCGAATTGTTTGCGCTGGGCAGCGTAGGCGACGGCTTCGTCGATAAGCCGCATCGCCTGACCGACGCAGGTCGCCGCAACGTGCATGCGCGCGGTGTTGATCCCGGCCATGGCGTTCTTGAAACCCTGTCCTTCTTCGTTGCCGAGCAGGGCGCTGGCTGGAATTCGGCAATCGTCAAAAAACACATTGCTGGTGTGCGACCCGTGCTGGCCCATTTTTCGGTCGGTGCGTCCGATGGTCAAACCGGGCGTTCCCGCTTCGACCAGAAAGGCCGAAATGCCCGATGCGCCGGTTGAGGCCGGATCGCTGCGCGCCATGACGACGAACAAATCGGCTTCCGGGGCGTTGGTGATGAAACATTTTTCGCCATTGATGATGTAGTCGTCGCCTTCGCGCTTTGTGTGTGTGGTGATCCCACCCGCGTCGGAACCGGCCCCCGGTTCGGTCAGTGCGAAGGATGCGGTGATTTCGCCGCTGGCCATTTTAGGCAGATAGGCGGCGCATTGTTCAGGCGACCCATTGAACAAGATCGCCTGCGAGGCGAGGCCGAGCGTTGTGGAGAACCGGGCGCGAAACACGGCGGACGCCTGGGTGAATTCGAAGGTGGCGCGAACCTGTTGCGCCATGCTTAACGCCAATCCGCCGTATTTCTGCGGCAGGGTCATGCCGAAAAGCCCAAGGTCCCGCATTTGTTGCAGTATTTCCGGCGAAATTTCGCCGCTTTCTTCGACGTCTCTTTCCGCAGGGATCAACTTTTCGCGTGTAAAGCGGCGAATGGTGTCCAGAAATTGTTCGAAATCCGATTCGGAGACGGCTTGGGCCATGGGGTTTGAGGTCCTGTGTCGGAGAGGTTCCGCTCTGACTGATGTTTGGGGGCCGTGCGGGGTCAGGCGGCGCCAATCCCGCAACCAGGCGAAGACCTGTTTCTTCGCCTGGATTTCGATTAGGGCGTGGAGGCTGAAGCCTTATAACGCCGCGATGACCATGATTTCGATCAGCAGGCCGGGGGCCGCGAGTTTGCCCTCGACGGTGGCCCGCGCGGGTGTGTTGTCGGGATCGACCCATTTGTCCCAGACCGTGTTGAAGCGCGCCCAGTTGTTGATGTCGGTCAGCCAGATTTGCGCCGACAGCAGGTTCGATTTGCTGGTTCCGGCTTCGACCAGCAGCGCGTCGATCTTGTCGCAGATTTGCTGACATTGCACTTCGACCGTCGCGGTGCGGTCGTCGGCGGTGATGCCGGACAGGTAAACTGTGTCGCCGTGGACGACGGCCTTGGTCATGCGGGCGGTGGACTCGATGCGTTTGATGGACATATTCCCTCCTCTGTGTTGGTTTAGGGGTGTTTCGTTTGGATGTAATTTATAAACCGGACATTGTTTTAAAAAGGCGGAGAAAGCAACGATGATCGACACGATCATGGACCGTGTGAATGAGGATGCGGCATTGGTGCGGCGCGGACGGTATGTCACGCTGGATTTTCTGGTCGGCGTTGGCGAGACGGAGTATGTCTTTCGCATCGACCGGGGGCGCATCGAGTCCATTGCGCCACGGGACAAGGCTATGAATTCGGGCCATTTCACGATTCGCGCCGAGTCCGAAACCTGGGCGGAATTCTGGAAGCCCCTGCCGCGCCGGGACTTTCACGATTTGTTTTCCATGTTCGCCGCGGGCAACGCGCATATCGACGGCGACGTGACGCCGTTCATGCAAAACATCCGTTATTTCAAGGATGTGCTGGCCAAGCCGCGCCCAACAGCGGGGAAGGGGTGAGCCATGCCGGATTATGAACCGATTACGGGGCGCTACTTCACCATGCAGGTCGATGGCGAGCCGGTCCGCATTTATGTCGAGGAAGCGGGCGCGGGAACGCCCCTGGTCTGCCTGCACACCGCCGGGGCCGATGGCCGCCAGTTTCGCCACCTCATGACCGACGCGGCGGTGACGGACCATTATCGCGTCATCGCCTTTGACATGCCGTGGCATGGGAAATCCAACCCGCCGGTTGGCTGGGAAGACCGCGAATATCAACTGACGACGGAACTCTACAAGGAAACCGTATTGGCGTTTTGCGACGCCATGGCGCTCGACCAACCGGTCGTCATGGGATGTTCCATGGGCGGTCGCATCGTGTTGCACCTGGCGCTGGATCATCCCGACCGGTTCCGCGCGGTGGTCGCGTTGGAAGGCGCCGACCGGCTGGAAGCCTATTACGACACTGAATGGCTGCATCGCCCCGATGTGCATGGCGGCGAGGTCGCGGCCGGGTTCGTGTCCGGTCAGGTCGCGCCGCAAAGCCCGGATGAATACCGTTGGGAAACCCTGTGGACCTATATGCAGGGCGGGCCCGGAATTTTTAAGGGCGACCTGTATTTTTATTGGGTGGATGGGCATTTTGATGACCGGTCGGCGCGGATCGACACGTCCAAATGCCCGGTTTACCTGTTGTCGGGGGAATACGATTCGTCCTGTACGCCGGAACGTACGCAGGCTACCGCCGCCCGCATCAAGGGGTCAAAAGCAGAGGTTATGCCGGGGATCGGTCACTTCCCGATGTCGGAAAATCCCGCGCTGTTCCGGGACTTTATCCTACCGGTGCTCGATGAAATTCGTGATTAAAGCGTCGTAAAGCGTCAGCGTGTCCGCCACCACCCGCGCTTCGCTGAAATCGGCCTCGGCGACGCGGCGCGCGGCGGCGCCGAATGTTGCGCGCATCGCCGGGTCGCCCGCCAGCCGTTCCAGCGCCCGCGCCAGAGGTGCGATGGACTTCAAGGGAACCAGCAGGCCGGTTTCCCCGTCGCGGCAGATTTCCCGGCAACCCGGCGCGTCCGTCGCCACCATGGGCAGGCCCGCGGCGGCGGCTTCCAGAAGGGATTTCGGCAGCCCTTCGCGATAGGATGGCAAGACCGCAATATCGGCGTTGGCGTAGACGCCGGGAATGTCGTCGGATGGTCCGGCGACCTCGACAACGCCCTCGCGCGCCCATTCGTCCAGTTGCGCCTGCGGAATCGCCGCCGGGTTATCGTCACCGGGACCGACCAGTCGCACCTTGATGGCGACGCCGCGGGAATGCAGCAGCCGTGCGGCGGCGACCAATTCGCCTATTCCCTTGTCCCACAACATGCGGCTGACGCACACGGCGACCGGGGTGGCGACCGGGACTGTCGGGGCGCGGGGTTCTTTCGGCGGTTTGAACTGGTCAAGATCAACGCCGGACCCGCGTATAACGCGAATGCGGTCGGGGTCGACGCCGATGCGTTTGGTGAACAGCCGCCGGTCATCGTCGTTTTGCACGATGGTCCGTGTGTTGGCGCGGTTGAGAAGAAAACGGAACGCGCCCGCCAGCACGGGCCGCACGACCCGCGCGAACAGGCCGTTGGAGATAAACACATAGCCCATCCCGGCGAACGCATTGACCACGGCGGGGGTTCCGGCCACCCAGGCGGCCAGGGATCCGTACAGGGACGGCTTCAAGGCGACGTGATGGACGATGTCGGGCCGTGCGCGCCGGTAAAGCCGGTAAATGGAAGCGATCTGGGCGAGGTCGCGAAACGGATTGCGCCCGCTTCGCGATAATTCCAGTGGATACAGGGTGAATCCTTCGGCTTCGATGGCCGCGCCATGGTCGCGCACCCGCGTGGCCACGGAAACCCGCGCGCCCGCCTTTTGCGCCGCCCGCGCAATCGGCAATCGGTGCGACAGGAAATACCAGTCCTCGCTTACCAGAAAGAGAATTTTCCTGTTTGAGAGCGTCACGTGATCCGCCGGATCATAATGGGGTGGCGAACGCGCTTACGCAGCGCGCAGGCGGCGAATTTTCATGTGGATGATCTGGTAGATATCCAGGCCCGTGATATTCGAAATTTCCCGGTACGGCAGCGTGGTTTCGGTCACCAGTTTCCACGCGTGCATTTCCGACGGCATGCGCGCCGTGCTGCGCCGGACCCGGTTGTTTCTTTGGCGTTGTGGCCGTTCTTCCGCGTCAAGGCCCCGCTGGCGCGCCGCCTCCATGGCTTCTTCGCGCTGTTGTTTCGCCATATGGAGGTTGTGGTCCATCATATGGACGTGGCGCGCGAGTTCGGCTTCGCGGGGGCTCTGCTTGACCGGTTCCGGGGGTTTGACGGGCGGCGCCGTCATCGCCGCTTCTTCCAGGGTCAGCCCTTTGCGCGCCGCAATTCGTTTTGCGGCGGCCATGGCGTTTTCGCGTTCACCCGGATACTCGCTGGCTTCCGCCAGTTTCAGCAAACTGTGGAATCGCCGACGCTCTTCCGTGGTCAGGTCCTGGCTAATAGGTCGCTCCTGGGATCGTGTCATGTGCAAACCCTCACTATAACCGCTGCTGCGCGATTTTGCCACGCGTGAATGGCTTGGCTGCGGCGAATTTTCGCGGTTAACTGAGATCGCATCAGAAACCGCAATTGAGGTTAAAGCGATGGCCGCACGGCCAATTATCATCGATTGCGACCCGGGACAAGACGACGCCATCGCGATACTGATGGCGTTGGCGTCGCCCGAGGAACTACACGTTCTGGGAATCACTTGCGTCGCAGGCAATGTTCCGTTG